>CANEVK010000108.1 GCA_947442115.1 Bacteriovoracaceae bacterium
CCGTAACACCTCTTGTGATCGAACTTTTAGATAAGCTGCATAAAGAAAATGCTACCCTTGGAATTTCATCCCTACGAGCTTATGGTTTAGATAACCGTATTCTTGATAAGCTCGCTGAAGTGAAAAATACTTCACTCACTTTTGCTCCGGAAGCTGGCTCTCAGCGTATGCGAGATGTGATTAATAAAAATATTTCTGAAGAAGACCTTTTAAAAACAGCAGAAAATGTTTTCTCGCGAGGTTGGACTAAGATGAAGCTTTACTTCATGATTGGTCTACCAACAGAAGAAGATGAAGATGTTGTCGCAATTATGGAGACCGCCGGTAAGGCCCGTAAAAAAGCTCAAGACTGTGGAGTTCGAAACCCTACCGTCACTGTGTCAGTTTCTTCTTTTGTGCCAAAGCCGCACACTCCCTTTCAGTGGGCGAGCATGATTACCCATCCTGAAATTGTACGAAAACAGAATCTTCTCAAAGATTATGCAGAAAAATACCGACTTAATTTTAGAAAGCATTTTTCAAAAATTTCTCACCTTGAAGGAATTGTCGCTCGAGGAGATCGTCGAGTCGCCAACATTATTTTCAATGCTTGGTCTCAAGGCGCGCGCTTTGATGGGTGGGATGAAACCTTCAACTATGATCTTTGGATTAAGTGTGTTGAAGAATCTGGTATTAATACGGAATCCTTCTTAGGCACTATTCCGATGAATGGAAAACTCGCCTGGGATCATATTGATGTTGGACTTACTGATCGCTTTTTAGAAATTGAGTGGAAAAAGGCGATTCACAATAGGCTCTCTCCTCCTTGTGGAAAAGTTTATGGGATGATTGTTCATCACTCTAACCTTGAGAGTCTTGAAAAGACTTTTGATATCGATAAGAAAAAATTAGTTTGTTATCACTGTGGTGTGGCCTGTGATTTAAAAGGCATGGTGGAAGAGCGCAGAGATTTTCTCCAGGGGATGAAGTCCATTAAAGACGAGCCCTATGTTCAGCCTGAAGTCCTTAAAAAAGATATTGTTGAATTACGAGAAAAAAGAAATCAGGCCGTGGGATATAAGTATCGGATTGAATTTTCTAAAATTGGGGCGATCACATTTATCTCTCACTTAGACCTGCAAAAAGTTATGGCCCGTATTTTTAAGCGTGCGGGGCTTGAGACTCTTCACTCAGAAGGTTACAACATCCGTCCTCTTCTTTCTTTTGGGCCGGCCCTCACTTTGGGGATTAGTTCACTCACAGAATATTTTGATGTGAGAGTTCCAGTGGAATGGGAAAATTTTGACGAGATCATCAACCAATTAAAGCTTCATTCCGAGCCAGGTATTTATTTTAAAAAGATTTCAGTCATTAATAGTAAAACCCCATCTATTCAGGATGCGGCAAAATCTTTTAAATATTTCATTCCTGTAAAAAATAGTGAAGCCGCGCAAGCTGTCGTAGACCAACTTCACTCTCAAGAGAGCATCTTAATCAAATCTTTTTCTAAAAAAGATGAAGTTTTCATTGATAAAGATATTAGGCCAATGATTTTGGATCTCAAGGCCGGCCAACTTGACCTTCAGGATGATCTTCTTGAAGTGATTGATGAGGTTTCTCCGTGTCGTATGCCAGGTGTTTTTGTCACAACCGCTGTGAAGCAAGGGGCCGGAGTTCGTCCTTCAGAGCTGATTGATGTCCTCTCGACTCAAGGGCTTTCTGTGGAGCGTCCGATTAAGATTGGCATTGAACTCAACGATTATTAATTTCAAGAGGTGGTGTAATTTTTACACCACCTCGTCTTTTTAAAAGCTTAAAAACCAATATCATCTAACAATCTTTCATCCTCCCCTTGTCACCTCATCCTTCCTCTTAGATAAAGGAGGTATTCGCATCAAACAAAGGATGGAGTCCCATGATGTCTAAAAAAGCACTACTGGCTTTGGCCTTACCTTTTTCTTTTTCTGCAGCTTTTGCTCGAGTTCAAGTGATACCTAAACCAGAACTTGAACATAAGGCAATGACTCAAAATAAGTCTCAATATGTTTTAAAAAATGCTAAGGGTACTCTACTAGAGAAATCATTCCTGAGCATGACCCCAGATAATTGGTTCAACCTTTCACCGGCCGATGGAGCTGAAGGAGTGAGAACTGAAGAGACATATCTCTCTTACGGTATTCCACAATCGGAAGACGTGATTGTTGCTGTTATTGATTCCGGTGTGGATGTTAACCACGAGGACTTACAAGGTAAAATCTGGATCAATGGCAATGAAGTCGCCAACAATGGTATGGATGACGATAATAATGGTTACATTGATGATGTTTTCGGTTGGAACTTTATTGGCGGCACAAGTGGAATGGCAAAAATAGAAATGGATGAAGCCCTTCCTCATAAAATTCGTCTTATCAAGGGAAGCCCTGAGTCTCAAGTTGATGCTGATACACTAGAGGTTACTAGAGAACTCGTGCGCATGAAGAAGCTTAAAGTTCAAGTTGAAGAATTAGGCGAAACACTCTCTTCTGCCCAAGCAAGCTATTTTGAAAAGTTAGTAAAAGTCGTTGGTGAAAACGTTGATAATGCCAAAAAAGTCGTTGAAGGTTATGAGCAACGTCTTCTGACCTATAAAGCGGCTGAAAAAGTTTTAAAAGAGGCCGGTTTAGCTGAGATTTCTCTCGATGCTGTTCGCTCACTTGAGACTTCAAATCCAGAAGTTTTAAAAGCTAAAAATGATATGATCTCACTTCTGTCAAACGGGATTGATCTTAATCGAATCAACCGAGTCCTTGGCTATTATGGCGATCAGTTAAAGTATTTTTACAACGAAAACTTTAATCCGCGAAAAATTGTGGGTGATAACTATAGTAACCAAACTGAAAAAGTTTATGGAAACAACGATGTCATCGGCCCAGATTCTTCTCACGGAACTCACGTTGCAGGAATTATTGCTGCCACAAGAGATAATAATCTTGGAATTAAAGGTGTTGCGACCAATGTGAAAATCATGGCGATTCGAGTTGTTCCCAATGGTGATGAGCGCGATAAGGATGTGGCCAACGGTATCCGTTATGCGGTTGATAACGGGGCGAAAATTATTAATATGAGTTTTGGTAAGGCCTATTCACCATTCAAAAAAGTTGTGGATGAAGCAGTTAAATATGCTGAGGCCAAAGGGGTGCTCTTAGTTCACGCAGCTGGTAACTCTAATCAGAATAATGATACAGAAGCTAATTTCCCCAATCGTTATGCTAAGTCTGGCCAAACTGAATTTACTAACTGGCTTGAGATTGGTGCCTCTGGTTTTGAGAAGGGTTTAAATCTCCCGGCCGATTTTTCTAACTATGGAAAGAAGAGTGTTGATCTTTTTGCCCCGGGAGTGGATATCCTTTCTACAACACCAGATAATTCTTATGACACTTACTCTGGAACCTCGATGGCCTCTCCAGCAGCGGCCGGTGTCGCAGCCCTTGTGATGAGTTATGAAAGTCAGTTGAACGCTCAAGATTTAAGGTCTTTGCTTCTTGATACATCTCGAAGATATCCAAAACTCATGGTTCATCTTCCTGGTACAGAAACTCCAGTGCTCTTTAGCTCTTTATCTCGTACTGGAACGATTATTGATGTGTTCGAAGCCACTAAAGCTAATAAGTAGTTAATTCAATGTCTTAGGGCCCCTTTTTCAGGGGCCCTTCTCACTAAAAATTGGGCCATTTTTTAAGTCTTTTGTGTCGATAAGATTCTTTAATGATTCGTTATTTTTGTCTCTTCGTCATTTTGCTTTCTTCCTGTGCTGATTTGCCTTACCGGCAACCGGCCTCTCATTCCCCCCCAATATTTGGTGAAGTTGATCCTCAAAAAAGTCTTGTTAAATCTTTTCCTAAAGATAGGGATCCTGAAGTAGGGCAATCTTTTTATCTCGAAATGAAAGATCAATCGGGTCAATTTGTTGATATACACCAGTCAGAAATTTCAGTGAGTTCAAAACGATCTGCTTTTAATCAATCAGTTCTAAGATTAGGTTCCGGGCGCTACGAAGTCGTGATTAGTGATGAAAATATTGATGTCCTGTCTCTTCGTTTTTTTGTTCAAAAAAAACAGATTAAGCATTCTCTTGTGCCGTTGGCCCGAGCTTCAAGAAAAAATTCTCATCTCAGAATCATTTCGGCTTCGGCGTATGAACTGGTGCTTGAGCTCAGCTTAAAAGATCGTTCAGGTCATTTTTTTGAGCCTGCTTTTTCACCAGAACTCCTGGTGGAAGGAGATGCCCTAGTGACAGAGGTCCTGCGTAAGAAAAAAGGTATCTGGCACTTTCGGCTGACCTATCCGGAGGATAATCAGATTCTTTATTTTTCAGTGAGAGCAAATGGAGTCAATCTTTCGCGACTTTTACGATTTCAGCACGTTGAGAAATAATTTTAAAACGATGAGGGAAGCTAGATTTTTTCCTTGGGCTTGGCTAGAATGGGGCGAATATTGAAAGGAAAATGACTATGCGCGCGAATGCTTCAGAAAATAAGGGTGCTCAAGTGAAATCAACATCGAATCCCAAGTACGATCGAAAACTTGAAATGATCAACAAAAGTAAACTCACTAAGCTCGACCTGACATGGTTTTTAAAAAATATATTTCTTTCACGAAAAACCGATGATGCTGAAATTTTGATGAAAAAACAGAACAAGGCATTCTTTCAAATTTCTGGTGCTGGCCATGAAGGAATTCTTTCAGCTACGGCAAAGGTTCTAAAGCCTAAGCATGATTATTTTGTTCCTTATTACCGTGACCGTGCTCTTTGTATTGGTTTAGGTGTCACTCCTTATGAAATGCTTTGTCAGGCCAACGGGAACACTGGTGATACCGCTTCTCATGGACGTCAAATGCCGGCCCACTGGGGAAATGTAAAACTCAATATTGTTTCTAAGTCTTCTTGCACAGGGACTCAGTTTCTTCAGGCCTGTGGTCTGGCCGAAGCCGGAATGCATTTACAAAAGATGAAGCTTAAAGATTCTCCCATCTATCATGAGCAGGAGATTGTTTATACATCTTGTGGAGATGGAACAGTTGCTCAAGGAGAATTTTGGGAAGGCTTGACCACTGCCTGCGTAAATAAGCTCCCGGTGCTTTTTATGGTGGAAGATAATGGTTATGCCATTTCAACTCCGGTTTGGATGAATACTCCTGGAGGATCGATTTCTAAGGCGCTTGAAAATTTTCCAGGACTTAAGATTTTTGTCTGTGATGGAAATTGTCCGGTTGAATCCTACGATACGATGTTGGAAGTTGAAAAATATCTAAGAGCTGGAAAAGGACCTGTGCTGGTTCACGCTTCAGTGACTCGCCCATACTCTCACTCTCTTTCAGATGATCATTCTTACTATCGCACGAAAGAAGATCTTGCGAATGAAGCAGCCACGGATGTGTTTAATTCTTATCCAAAATTTTTATCTGAAACAGGTCTTTTTTCAACAGATGAAATTAAAGCAGTTCTTGATGAAACCACTAAGGAAGTTCGTGAGGCGATGAATCGCGCTCTCGAAACGGCCTGGCCCGATAAATCAACTTATGCTGATCATCTCTATTCACCCGATGTTGATCCGACTTCCTCTGAATTTGAAACTTCTGCTCAATTTTCTGGAAAAGAAGATATCCCTCTGGCGACAGCGATCAACATGACTCTTAAGTCTGAGATTAAGAAGAATCCGTTGATGATGGTTTTTGGTGAAGATGTGGCGGATTTTTCAGAGGTTGAAAAATATAATAATCCTGATCTTAAGGGGAAAGGTGGCGTTTTTAAAGTCACTCACGGAGTTCAAAAAGCTGGAAGGCCAGGACAAGTTTTTAATTCACCTCTTGCTGAGGCCAATATTATTGGGCGTGCCATTGGTATGGCGATGCGTGGCCTAAAACCCGTGGTAGAGATCCAGTTCTTTGATTACATCTGGACCGCCTATATGCAGCTTAAAAATGAGATGGCCACCACTCGCTACCGCTCTGGTGGAGACTTTAAGTGTCCGATGGTGGTGAGAGTTCCTATCGGTGGTTATCTGCGTGGGGGTGCCATGTATCACTCTCAATCGGGCGAATCACTTTTTACACATAATCCTGGTATTCGAGTGCTCTATCCTTCGAATGCTCTCGATGCCATGGGGCTTTTAAGAACAGCGATTCGTTGTGATGATCCTGTGATGTTTCTTGAGCATAAGCATCTTTATTACCAAGGCTATAACCGTTCGGCTGATCCGGGTGAAGATTATATGATCCCTTTTGGTAAAGCTCGCCTCGTCAAAGAAGGCAAGCATGCCACTGTTGTAGCCTGGGGAGCCCTTGTTCAAAAATCAGTAGAAGCGGCCAAAGAACTTGAAAAAGAAGGTTATTCGATTGAAATTATCGACCCAAGAACCCTGGCCCCTTTTGATTTTGAAGCTGTTAAAAAGAGTTTATCTAAAACCCATCGCCTCCTGATTTGTCATGAAGAGCATAAGACATCAGGTTTTGCGGGAGAGATTGCCGCTTGGGTGAATGAGAATTGTTTTGAACTCTTAGATGCACCTATTTTAAGAGTCGCCTCAGCTGACACTCATGTGGCCTATTGTCCTGATCTTGAAGAAGTGATTTTGCCTCAGACCTCTCATGTGTCTGAGACACTTAAAAAACTTTTAAATTACTAAGTAACAAAAAAGCCCTCTTACGAGGGCTTTTTTGTTTTTAGAATTTAAATCCCTTAAGCAGTTTCTTACCTTGCTCCTCTAATCCCTTTGTTCCACCTTTTTTGATCTTTTCAATTTCGGCCTTAATCCGGGCCTCATTCTTTTTATAAAGATCAGCAACTCCGTTTAGAGAATTGAGGTTACCTTGATTAGAGCCAAGAGCACTCATGAGTTCATTTTTTGGCTTATTAATTTTCTCATCAATGAGTCCCTGAATTTTGGCCTGGGCATCTGCAACTTTGTTTCCAATCTCACGCTTGAGTCCCGAACCAATTTCCTCACCGAGATTTGAACTTATGGCCATATTGAGATTCTTAAAGCTTCCAGAAGCTGTTCCATCAATATTAATCACTGGTATGGCATTGAGAATATTAGTGAGCATTTCCTGAGCGAGTTTCGTTTTGCTTTCGACCACAAATTGTGGTGATTTAAGTTCAGAAACCCAGCTCATTTGGATTTCTTTTTCTTTTAGCTCTGCTTTCACTGTTGTAGAGCCAATAGCAGACTTAAAGCCAAATTTCATTTTCTCATCATTCACGAACATTTTTTCTGGAACGATGAAAGAGCCCACTTTAAAAAGGGCCGATTGCTTAGGAATATCTTGAGTGAAGTCAGCTTTAATCATCGCCTCAACACCCATGACTTTCACACCTGGAAAGTTCCCTTTAATGTCTAGGATAATAGGCTTTCCAATGGTTTTTGGAGAAGTTGTGACGTTGGTGAGTTCGCCTGAAAGATTTCCTGAGTAAGTGTTCTCTGTTCCTTTAGAGCTAATGGCGGCACGCTTGAGCCAAAAGAGTGGGTAACCTTTAGTGATAGGAAAAGTATAAGTTTTTCCCTCGGATCTCTTAGGGGGAATGACTTCATCTTTATCTTTTTTCTCAGGCAGGTACTGTTCGGCCAGGGCCTGATATTTTCTCGCCTTTGAAATATATTCAGCAAATTCTCCAGCAAAAAGGTGCATCGCCATGTCTTTGAAATCAATTTGAGGAATGGCAAAGCGATCTTTCAAGCTTTGGATATCTTCTTTCACAAGATTTTCAATTTCAGAAGGATATTTCGCCACTGCACCCACTTCTGATTGAAGTTGCTTGGAAGCAGTTTGAATCTCAGCATATTGCTTATTCACATCCTTAAGGAGGTCTCCCAGCTTTTGGGCCCCTTTGGCCTGCTCAAGAAAGTTTTTTTCCTTGGAGATTTTTTGAATCTCAGCTTCGATGCCTTTTATCTTTGTGGTGTCAGCGAGTGTTTTAACTTTCCCATCCCAGAATTCTTTTTTGGCATTTACATCTGAGAGCATGGCCTTTAATCGAGCTTCACTTTTAAGCTCTTCGCGGATTTTTTCAGACTGGGCCTGAATGTCTCCTCCCTCAAGAAGGGCCATGACATCGCCTAAAACATTTTTGCCATACTTATTTTTAATCTGTGAAATCACTTCCAGTTGAATTTCATCTAGCTTACTTGGTTTGGCCGGCTCAGGTGGCAGAACCCGACCAGGTCTTTGGCGCGGTTTAGATATTTGAATATTATTAATACTCGCGTCCTCGACCACAAATTTCATGCGAAGAAGAGCATCCCAGATATACTTAAAATGAATATTTTCAATTTCAAGAGTATTGTGGGTAGGCATTTGAGCATCTGTGACTTGAAGGCCATTAAGATCAAAAGAGCCTTTGATAAAACTCGTTTTCACTGAGGTCACATTGACTTCTGCTCCATTGGCCAGAGTTCCTA
>CANEVK010000109.1 GCA_947442115.1 Bacteriovoracaceae bacterium
CCTAAGTCCAGCTCCATCTTATTTGTCCTTGAAAAAATTGGGGACATGTAGCGATTTAAAAACGACCCTAGGAGTAGAACCTTGTCAGAATGAAATAAAAAAAGAAGAGCAATGGCTTTTTTTATTAAGAATTCTTAAAAGAAAAAATGAAAATGGAGATAGCTTAGTTCAGGAGCTTTTAAACTGGCTTCATCCTGAGGGTGGCGTAGAGATTACGACAGATAAAAATGAAACTAGAAAATTTCAAACGAATTTAGACGAAGTTGTGAGGTTTCTGTTTGATTTATCTTCAAATAAAACCACTAGGTCATTTAACTTTTATGAGAATGGTCAATCCCGGCGTGAAACAGGGACAACCATAGAAAGGCTTGAGGTCCTCATTAGAGATATTGGATTCTTAAATAATTTCTATGGTGCTTATTTCAAAAATACTGTTTCAGTCGCCCACGATTATGCAAAAGAAATAGATCAATCAAAAATATTGGTCACTATAATGGAGAAGTCTGGGCCTGTTATTAGGGCCTCAGGAGTTTTTCCAAAAGAAACAAAAGATAAATTAAAAAATATTAGTTCAACTTATTCTTCATTGGCGGAAGTTGCTAGTTTTTATCCGCAAAAAGACGGTCAATCTAAAAGCTATTCAAATTTTATTCAGGGACTTTTATCCACAATTAAGAAAAGCTCTCGGTTGAAAACGCAGAAATTTAATCCTTATAAGTATCCAAATGAGAGAATTGTTGAAGGACATAATGGTATCTTTTTAACTCAAGTTGTTCAAATGTCTGGCTTGCGTCAAATGGCAAATATTTTAAGAACAGCAAATAACAACTCTATTGATTTTATTCATTCAACAGATTTTAAACATTTAAATAAATATTTAATAGCACGGCATGATTTGAAAGAACTTAAAAAAGTTTCTCAATTGTTTTTAGAGAAATATTTGGATTCACCTCGAGGTGAACTTAATCTTTTTATTCATGATTTGATTTATTTAAGTTCAAGACTGGATTCTAATGATGAGAAAAAAGTTTTAGAGATTTTATCGAAGAGTTTGATCTTATTATCATCACCTGATTTAGAAAATTCACAAATTCAATTTATTGCAGGTTTTTTTGAACTTTTAATAGCTCACTGGCCGGAAATAAGAGTTCACATTTATGAGATGAATTTTAATTCGGATTTTTTCATTAAAGTGAATCAACTCTTTGATAGACTTCTTATTTCACCCAGCCATTTCAATTCTTTGATTAAAGACTTTTCAGCTTTTATAAGTTTAAAAGAATTAGAGAATGTTATGCGAGATCCAAATTTTCAGCAACGTGCGAAAGAATTAATTGAATCAATTTTAGGCATCAGCAAGATAGAAACTAACTTAAATTGGTTGGAGACATTTAGAGGAATTTTCTCGAATGATCATGTATCATTCTCTCCCGTTATTGAGTGGATTGAAAATTCGACTTTCAATAATCATTCTCATGAAAAGTTGACTCTTTCAGTTTTGGTAGCCTTTTTGGGACATGAGGAAGAGGGTCACTATCGCTGGAAAAGCATGATGGATGAATTGTTTATAAATCATCGAAAAGAGTTAAATGATTTCATTCATAAAACTTTCATTTTTTTGAATTTCAAATCCGATTAATTTAGTTTTGATCCCTTTCTTCTTCATTCCCCGTTGAGTCGCTCCCTAGAAATGCTATAATATTTCAATAGTTTATCAATGAGGACATGAATTGAAATCTTTGCTTTTAACCAAATCTGGTGCTGCAAAAATTCGCTCTCATCAAGTGGAATTAAAGCAGGCCGACGTAGATGATTCGATACGCTCCCTTTCACCTGGTGAATGGTGCTGGCTACACCACCCGACACTCTCACAAAATACTTTGTGTTTTATTAACCCTTTGGTTGATGAAAAACAAAATGGTCTTCACTTGCTAGATCAGACATATATTGAACCTGGTAAAGAAGTGAATCCTGTTGAATATATTCATTTTCAATTAAAGCGAGCAATTGACAAGAGGAAGAAATTTAAAAATTATGAGGATGGTTCAAGGCTTGTTTACGGAGCTGCAGATGGGTTGCCTGGTTTAATTGTGGATCAATTCAAAGAAGCTACCATTATTCAAATTAATACTGCCGGAATGGATAGATATAGGAATGAGATTAAAGAATTTATCCAGAAATCTACCAATACCAATGGTTATTTCCTTGATCAGAAAAAATCTAGAGAAAAGGAGGCTTTACCTTTTTATGAAAATCCTCCGCTTCCTGACATCCAAATTTTTGAAAACAATATCGAATTTAATCTTAGATCAGAAGTCATCCAGAAAGTAGGTTTCTACTACGATCATAGAGAAAATAGATCTCAGCTCATAAGAATACTTTCGGAACTTAATCATAATTTCAAAAACGGTGTTGATTTGTTTTGCTACATCGGGGCCTGGGGTCTCACAGCGCTCAAGGCCGGGTTAGATAAAATGATTTTTGTCGATCAAGGTGATTTCTTGCATGAAATTGGCCGTGGACTTGAAACAAATCAATTTAAGAACAAAGGTGAGTATGTCCGAAGTGACGTTTTTAAATATTTAGATCAGGCGATAGCTCAGGGCCTTAAGTTTGATGTTATTCTTTGTGATCCTCCTGCCTTTGCTAAAAGTCTTCAACAAAAAGATCAGGCATTAGATGGTTACAGTAAACTGCATCGCAAGGTTCTAAAAATAGCATCTCCTGGCTCCTTGATTGCGTTTTCATCTTGTACTCATTATGTGACCCATGATGAATTTCAAAAAAATATTCTTGATGCTGCCTTCAAAGAGAACAAAAAGATTCAGCTTATTTATACTGGCATGCAAGGCTGGGATCATCCTATAAAATCACAATTAGAAAAATCAAATTATATAAAAAGTTATTTTTATTTATTGGAGTCATAGATGTTATTACAAGAAAAAGTTCATGCAGTGATTAATCAGGCAAAAACAATAGTCTTTGGACAGGATGAGTTACTCGAGTCAATTGTCGCCGCTTTGGTTTGTGAAGGACACTTACTGATTGAAGGTCTGCCGGGTCTTGGAAAAACCCTCAGTGTTTCTGTCATGAGTAAAATATGTGATTTGCAATTTCAAAGGATCCAATTTACCCCAGATTTATTACCTTCCGATTTGATCGGGACCATGATGTACAATCAGCAAAAGCAGGAATTTTCAACTAAGTTTGGCCCAATATTTACTCAATTAGTCCTCGCCGATGAAATTAATCGATCCCCGGCAAAAGTTCAGGCAGCACTCTTGGAAGCGATGGCTGAAAAACAGGTGACTATTGGTGATAAAACACACAAATTGCCTTCTCCGTTTGTGGTTCTAGCGACTCAAAATCCTATTGAGCAAGAAGGGACTTATAATTTACCTGAAGCCCAACTTGACCGTTTTATGATGAAAATCTCGGTTGATTACCCTGACTTTGCGGCGGAGAAAAGTGTTTTGGGATTAAAGTCTCAACAATTTGATCTACGTCCCATCTTGAATCAAAATGACCTTTTTGCTTTAAAAGAAAAGGTTGAAATGATTTATGTTGATGAAAAAATAAAAGACATGATCATTAGAATTGTTCATGCAACGAGACCGGGTAATAAGTATTTTTTAAAAAAATATGAAGGAGCACTCGTCGCCGGTGCTTCCCCAAGGGCCTCTATTTGGCTCTTTAAAATTGCAAAATTTAAAGCATTTATGGATGGAAAAGATTATGTTTCCCCAGAACATATTTTATCCATAGTGCCTTCCATCTTAGGACATAGGGTGATTGCTTCTTATGAAGCTCAGATTGATAAATTGAACACCAGAAACTTAGTTGCTTCAATTGCAGCGAGTGTCATTTAGTTTATGAATCTAAAGGAGATTGAAAGGGTCGTAGGAATGATCCAATCTCATATTTTCAAAAACTCAAATGCCTATGCTACGGGCATGCTTCGATCTCATTTTCGAGGCTCCGGATTACAGTTTAGGGAACACCAAGTTTACGTACCGGGTGATGATGTTCGCTTTATTGATTGGAAGCTTTCCGCACGCTCTACAAATACTTACATTAAGACTTTTGAAGAGGAACGTAACGTTGAGATCGTCGTCTTTTTTGATTTAAGTCAAACCTTGCTTTATGGGTTCAATGAGACTTCAAAATTACAGGCGATGATTGAAATTGTGGCACTCCTTTATTTATTAGCGGGCGAAACCCATGACCTCATTAGGGTCATCATTTGGGGTGATAAAACATATAATCTTCCACCCAAAAAAGGCAAAGAGGGCCTAACCATTTTCATTTCAATGCTCGAGCGTCTAGGTCTTATAGATGAAAATGGAAAAGTGGTGATGAAGCCAAAGAATAGACTGATTTCAATTTCAGAGTCCCTCAAGATCACACAGGTAAAAACCTATCTTGCTCGTAGGAAAGAAGTTATTTATCTGGGAGATTTGAGTCTTATTCATGAAAAAGAGATTTGGAATAAATTGTTAGACAAAAAGCATATGCATTGCTTTAGGATTTATTCACCGATTGATAAAAATGTGCAAACTCCTTTTCTTTTTAAAACAATAAACCCAATCAATGGAAAAAAGAGAGTCACAGACTTAAATAAGATTGAAGAGGAAGGTCTTCTTAAAAAAGAGAGATATCAAGAAATCGGAGTTCATGAGCGTTACTTAGAACGATTTGTGAGAGTTTTAGTGTGAAGCTTTTAATTTTAATTATCACCCTTTTTAGTTTTAATGCCTTTTCAAATGTTGAATTGAGATTAAGCACAACTTATAGTTCTATCAAACAAGGTGAGATTGCTGAAGTGGTTGTACATATCCAGTCATCCCGGGGAGAAATTCCCCTGAAAGGCCTAGTTGGGAAGCATTTTGCTGAAACTATTTATTTTTATTCAATGGACCCATTTGTCATAAAAAACGGACTTATGGAATCCAGAGCAAAAATAATCTTCACTAAAAATCCTCAATCAGATTCTCTCCAAGAAGAAATAGAGGGAGTTGTTTATCATCTGAAATGGCCAGGGATACAGATTATCCCAACTGCACAAGGTGAAGGATTCAAATTTGGCAACTTTGACATTCCTTATTCACTTCCTTGGTTAATGATCATTGTTATTTTATTTATATTTGTGCCTGTTTGTATTTATTCCATCAGGCTTTTAAAAAGGTATAAATTAAAGAATCAACATAAAAGATATCTCACAGGACTCATCACAGAGTTAGAAAGTGCGAAAGATTATAATGATGTTGAAAGGATATGGCTAAAGCGAGAAGAATACATCTCAGCTTTTCCACAAATTGAAAATGATTTTAGAAAATTTGAAGAGATACTTAATCGTCATCAATTTAAGCGTTCTCGTAAAGATGGTGATTTGAATGAAATTATTGAAGCTTATGAAAGATTCAAATCACAACTCATAGGTGTTAAAAATGGAATTTAAGACACCTTTATTCCTTTGGTTTGGAGTCATCGTCGGACTTTTGTGGGCAGTCGATTATTTGAAGTTGTTCATAAAGTCTCCTCTCTATTATCCATTGCAAGAGACAAAAAAAAGATGGTTTAAGGTTGGAGTGAGAGCGTTGCTCTTTTTGATGGGTCTATCGGCCTGGGCATTTTTAAGTTATGCCCTCATGCAGCCTAGAAAAGCTCAAAAATTCAATCCATCCAATATTGAGGTTAATGACATCATTTTATGTATAGATGTTTCTCGTTCAATGCTTGCCGAAGATATTAAGCCTAATCGTCTGGAAGTGGCAAAAGATAGAATCCGTGAATTTGCTCGGATGCGACCTACGGACAGAATCTCTGTTGTTATTTTCTCAGAAAAAGTTTTTACTCTTTTACCTCTCACAACTGATCCCGCACTGGTGGATCAGGTGCTTTCTGAGATCTCGATAGGATACTTAGGGAGTGGGACAAATATTGGAGATGGATTAGCGCTCTCAGTTGCAAGAGCGGTTAACTCAGAAACTAAAAATAAAGTCATTGTTCTTCTTACAGATGGTGTGGCGAACGTCGGTACTATGACTCCATTACAAGCTGCCGAAGAAGCAAAAAAGTTTGGAATCAAAGTTTACACGATTGGTCTTGGAACTGATGAGGAGGCAAGGATACCGGTTGGTAATGGTGTTTTCGGCACTCAGTATCAGCTTATTCCTGGTGGCTCAATTGATTATAAAACCTTAAAAGAGATGAGTGATCTAACAGGTGGAAAATTTTATCCAGCAAAAAGCAATAATGCCTTGAAAGATATACTTGATGACATTCAAAAATTAGAGAAAACCGAAATAAAAGTCAGTCATAAGATTGTATATGATGAAAAATTTTATATTTTCTTGCTTTGGGGTGTTTGTCTCTTGGGTTTTGTAGAGTTTTCTCGGCGCTTTTTTCTCAAGGATGTTGCATGAATTTTGAACATCTAAAGCTCATACCCTTAATTGGTTTCGCATTTTTACTTTTAACCACAACTGTCTTTTGGCTTGAGTCTAGGTTCTTTAGAATGGTGAGGACCTATTGGTTTTATAAAAGAAGTACCTTGAGCATCATATCATCAATATTATTTTGTTTTGGTATGGGGCTTTTGTTTGTTTCCTTATTAGATCTCAGAGGGCCTGAAGAAAAAATTAAGGCCGGAGTCCCAACTGAGCGAACAATCATACTAATAGATACCTCTGCGAGTATGCTGGCAGAAGATGTGAAGCCAAGTCGATTACAAAAGGCTGTTCTTGTCGCCAAGCACTTTGCTCGTAAGGCGACTGGACAGCAAATATCGATTGTTGCCTTTGCAGAAATTCAGAAAAAGATCGTTCCATTTACAAATGACCTTGATCTTATTGATGCAAGACTTGAGAGTATTAAAAATTTAAGAAATCAAAATGGCTCGTCTGCACTTTCATCAGCAATTCAAGAAAGTATTCAATACTTTAAAGAAACTGGTGAGGCGAGAGGAAATATCCTTGTCATTACTGATGGGGAGGAAACTGCAGTAGAGATAGACCTGAATGTTCCCAAGGAGATTCATGTTGCTCTTGTAGGAGTGGGAACAACTCAAGGTGGACGTATACCACTAGATGATAGTCAAGGCTTCAGATTTGGTTATAAAAAACATCGTGGTCAAGATATCATCACAAAGCTGAATGAAACATTTTTCAAGAAAATTTCATCCGATCTACCTTCAGGAGAATACTGGCTTGCTAATACGTATAACTTTCCTACAGAAGAGATTTTAGATTTTTTTAAAGGTGAAAAGCTGAATTCTGAAAAACAGCAAGATATGGTGATTAAACCCGTGATGATGGAATATCTCGTTTTACCGGCATTACTTCTTCTCGCACTATCCTATTTATTAAAATCAATAAAGATCTTCACCCTTGGGGTTTTGCTGGTTTTGCAGCCAGGGCATGCTGCCGAGGAAATTCAATTCTCACCGGATCTCCAAAAAAAGATGATTGAACTACAGGCCGGTAAATTGAATCAAATTGAAAGAATTAAGCTGGCTGACGATTTGCAGAAAGCGGGGGCCAAGGATGAAGCTCTTTCACTCTATGAAGAAAATCTTTCAAAAATGGGTACGAATAAAGTACCAGATGAAGCCTATCTCAATTATGGGACAGGTCTTTTGGAAAAGGGTGAAGTAAAGAAGGGGCTTGCCATTTACGAGGAACTTAATAAAAGATCCAACTTAAAACCTGAAATAAGAGAAATGATGAATCAGAACGTAGCAACATTTTTTAAATCACAGGAAGAAAAAAAGAAGCAGCAAAAAAAAGACAATAAAAAAGACAACCAAGATAAAAACGATAAGGGCCAGAATCAATCGGGTGGCGAAGGTTCCAAGCAAGAAAAGAATTCCAAAGGAAATCAGCAGAACAAGTCAAATCCTGAGAATGGTGAAAATCAAGATAATAAAGACAAAAAGAAAGAAGATAAAAAAGAAGAAAATAAGGAAGATGAAAAAAACAAGGATGAGAAAGAGAAACAACAAGAACAAGAATCTGAACAAAATAAAAAGAAACTTCCCGCCCCTAAGTTGGAACCGAAGCTAAAACAACTCATGTCTGATGATAGACAGCTTCAGCTCAAGATGATCGAGCAAGGGACTAGGGAGATGAACCGTAGAAAAAATAGAGAAAATAAGGACTGGTAATTTATGCTCAAGCTTATCATAGCTATATTATTAATTTTTAATTATTCAGCCTTTGCTGAAGAACTAAAAATTGAAATTAATCCTCCCCGCCCTGTTGTTGGAGAAGTTTTTCAGGCCGTCTTTCATATTTATACGAATTCAGAAGAGCAGCCAGTCATCAATTTTAATCCTTTTCGTTTAGAAGTTGTTGGTAAAAGTAATTACGGTGTTAAAACGAGTACTCTATGGC
>CANEVK010000110.1 GCA_947442115.1 Bacteriovoracaceae bacterium
CATGAGAATCTTGGTGAGCATAATCGCCGGAAGGATAACATCTGCTCTATTTTGATCGAGTTCTAGTCGTCTAATGCGATCAACGTAGGACATACTAAAAATGGTTTCTTCCATGTGAGAGATTTCGCGATAGAATGCCTCGTGAGAGGATTCCTTACCTAGTGTTTTTTTCCTGATTTTTCCAATCCTGCGTAAATTCCCACCAGTCCCAATAAATAAATCAGGTGTTTTTTTTCCTAATGTCTTTTCAATAAACCGCATCATCTTTTGGATTTGGAGTCGTATGCGGAGTTCTAGTTCTTCTTGATTTTTATAACGAAGAAGGCGAACAGTACCCACATTAAAACTATGAACTCCTACAATCTCTTCATCTCTTACAGCGATGAGCTCAGTGCTACCTCCACCAATGTCCATCAGTAGGGCCGTCTTATTTTTCATTCTTATCTGGCCTTTCACGGCAGAGAAGATCATTCTTGCTTCTTCAATTCCACTAATTGTTTCTATGTGGATACCAGTGAATTTTTCAATCCTGCGAGTAAGTTCGACACCGTTACGAGCATCTCGCATCGCTGAAGTGGCCTGGGCCCTTATTTCAGTGACGTTGTATTCCATAAAGATATGGAAAAGTTGAATAAAGGCATTTTCAGTGAGTTCCATCTTTTGATCAGAAATTTTACCTGTTGTAAAAACGTCTTCACCAAGTCGAAGAGGGACTCTAAGGTTCTTTATAACCCTGATACCTTTATCTGATTTTAAAGCAATACTTGCTCTTAAGGCATTTGATCCTAAATCGATGGAGGCGAGAGTTTGTCTGTTGAGGGCTTTTAAAATAAATTGTGGCATTAAGAGTTCTAAAAAAAAGCCCCTCACAGGGAGGGGCCGGAATTTACATTTGAATTTTCTTTCTTAGATTATCATTAATCGCTTCAAGGAACTGTTCTGTTGTGAGGTATTTGTCTGAAGAAACCTTATCGCCATGAATACACGCCGCAAGATCTTTAGTCATTTTACCTTCTTCCACAGTTTGAATACAGACGGCTTCTAGTGTTTCACAAAAATGGATCAACTCTTTATTTCCGTCAAGTTTTCCACGGTGAAGAAGCCCTCTTGTCCAAGCAAAGATTGAAGCAATAGGATTTGTTGAAGTTGGTTTTCCTTGCTGATGAAGACGATAGTGGCGAGTCACTGTTCCGTGAGCAGCTTCAGCTTCTAGAGTTTTCCCATCTGGAGTTAAAAGAACAGATGTCATTAAGCCAAGAGAACCAAAACCTTGAGCTACAGTGTCTGATTGAACATCTCCATCGTAGTTTTTACAGGCCCAAACATATCCACCAGACCATTTCATACATGAGGCAACCATATCATCAATGAGGCGGTGCTCGTAGGAGATGCCCTTAGCTTCAAATTTCTTCTTATAATCTTTTTCATAGACATCTTGGAAGATGTCTTTGAATTGACCATCGTACTTTTTAAGAATGGTATTTTTTGTTGAAAGGTAAAGAGGCCAGCCCTTCACAAGGGCCATGTTGAAGCAAGACTGAGCAAATCCACGAATAGATTCTTCAGTGTTGTACATACACATGGCAACGCCATTACCTTTAAAATTATAAACTTCCCACTCCTGAGTCTTACCATCTTCGCCAGTAAAGCTCATTTTGAGAGTTCCTTTACCTTTAATCACTGTATCAGTTGCACGGTACTGATCACCAAAGGCATGACGGCCAATAACAATGGGTTGCGTCCATCCAGGAACAAGGCGAGGAATATTGTTGATGATAATTGGTTCACGGAAAACTGTTCCATCAAGAATATTTCTGATGGTGCCGTTTGGAGATTTCCACATTTGTTTTAGTTTAAATTCTTCGACACGTTTTTCATCTGGTGTGATGGTGGCGCATTTAATGCCTACATTATATTTTTTGATGGCTTCAGCCGCTTCAACAGTGACCTTATCATCTGTTGCATCTCTGTTTTCCATGCCCAGATCGAAGTATTTGATATCTACATCAAGATAAGGAGTGATTAGTTTTTCTTTGATAAATGACCAAATGATTCGGGTCATTTCATCGCCATCAAGTTCAACAACAGGGTTGGCCACTTTAATTTTTGCCATATTTTGTCTCCAGAAAACGGTTAAGAAGATGTTTTTCTATTTTGTGAGAAGAACAATCTTTTGTCGACAATGATGCGCAGCGGATTTAGAACTATTTTACAGTTCAATGCTTTTTGTCAGGTATAAAGAGCATTGGGCCAAGTTGAATCTTGAGTGATTCATTCTTGACCCTCGCTTGGATTAATTGGCGGCAACGGTTTCTGGCCTTACAACGTAAACATCACATGGGGCATACTTCAACATTTTATCTGCAAAGGAACTATGAAAGAGCCCCTGAAAGCCATGCTTTCCTCTCGTTGAGAGAACGATGAGCTCAGTTTTGAAATCTTTGAGTGACTTTATCACTCCCTCTTCGGGACTGAATTCCTTGCTCACATGATAATTAATTTTCCCTTTAAACGCTTTTGGTAGAATTTTTTCCGCCTCCAATTTGAGATGTTGCTCCAGAGTAGGAATCATTTCCCTGAACGTTTTTTCATCTGGCATTTCAATCATGCCAAACTCAATGGGAGTGAGATTCTTTTTAACGACATGTATGAAGTCAACCTGATGAATTTCAGACCAATCAAAGCGCTCTCCCCACTGATAAAGTGGTTTTAAAAGTTTTTCTTCCAAAGGCAAGGCAACAGCAATCTTGTGTAAGCTCATAATGACCTCCGTAGGTAGTGATCCTTGCATGTCCATGATCTCAAAGAAATATTCAGTGCGTATTTTTTTATAGGATAAAAAGCCTCGAATAATATAAAAACGTCGGCATAAAACTTGCTTGTCGTTGTATGCGTCTTTCTGCGAAATAATTTTCAAGGAGATAATCATGGCAAATGTCGCGAATCAAAATCAATTGAGTCGATCAAGATTAAATGAAAAAACGGCTATTCAGAAGATGACAATTTCTATTGGAGTCGCCATTTTGGTGGTCGGGATTGGTGGGGTCCTGATGCCGAATTTATTCGGAATGCATTTAAGCCTCATGCATAACTTGATTCATTTATTAACAGGATTATTTGCCATTTGGTTTGGAGCAAGTCGACCAAGTCGCGCCTATAATTTTACCTTACTCATGGGAACTGTTTATGCCCTTGTTGGAATTTTGGGTTTTATTTTCGGAAGTCCGGGCTATCCTACGACAGGAAGTTTGGACGCAGATCAAAATTTAGTCAGATTGATTCCAGACTTTTTAGAAATTGGAACAATTGATCATATCGTCCATATTCTCATCGGCGCTTTCATGCTTTTTACTTGCTATACCTTTAGAGAAGATAAAAATATGAGAACTCAAAAGAGTTAGAGGTTGAGATGGGTACATCACAGACCGAGCATCTCCATCATTTTTATCTCAATCAACTCGCCAAGAGATTTTTGAGTGTAAGAAAAAAAACAGAAGATCTGTGCCATGTCCTCAGCGATGAGGATGTGGCGCTGTCTTTTACAGAGAATACATCGCCCGCGAAATGGTATCTTGCTCATACCAGTTGGTACTTTGAAAAATTTATCTTGCAGCGATATAAGAAAGGATACCAGGTTTATAAACCGGAGTTCGATTTTCTTTTTAATTCTTATTATAAAAGATCGGGCTCTTACCTTTCTGAAGAACGCAGAAGTGTTTTAAGCCGACCATCAAGAACAGAGATCATGCTTTATAGGCAATACGTGACTGAATCCATTATGGGTCTCCTGGAATCATTCATACCATTCACAGAGGATAAAATGCTCAAAGTCCTAGAAGTGGGAATCAATATTGAAGAACAAAATCAGGAAAAAATGCTCGTTGATTTAAAGAGAAATTTTTTTGAGAACCCACTTAGGCCTCAGTATCTCGATTCTGCTCAGGTTATAACCTCTCAACCTTCACTGGCACGTTGGAAGAGTTTTCACGAGGGGTTAGTGAAAATTGGAGTTCCAACGAATTATCAATTTTTTGCCTTTGATCATGAGAAAGATCAGCATACGACCTGGTTAGAAGGTTATGAACTTTCGACTCATTTAGTAACTAATGCAGAATTCATTAACTTCATTGAAGAGGGTGGATACGATAATTCAAGATTTTGGATAGCAGAAGGATGGGAGATTAAAGAAAGAGAAAAGTGGGAGCATCCATTATATTGGGAAAAAGAAGGCCAGAATTGGTGGGCCATGACACTTTCTGGAATGGTACAAGTTGATTTAAATGCACCGGTCAGTCATGTGAGTTTTTATGAAGCACTCGCTTATGCTCGCTGGCAAGGGGCAAGATTACCCACTGAAGCTGAGTGGGAAACTGCTGCACGTTTAGAAAAAGTGAAAGGTTCTTTTCTAGAAAATTCTTATCTTGAGCCGATTGTTGCTTCGGATAGTTATCAGCATTTTTCTCAAATTCATGGAACCCTATGGGAGTGGACACAGAGTCCTTACTTGCCGTACCCCCGGTTCAAAGCGCTCTCTTTTGGTTTGTCTGAATATTCTGAGAAGATGATGGGCCATTATTATACTTTACGAGGGGGTAGTTGTTTAACCCCAAGTGCCCATTATCGAACGACGTATCGAAACTTTGCCCACCCCGAAACAAGATTCTTTTATACTGGAATAAGGCTCGCTAGAGATATGAATTAAAAATTTTTCAGCGCAGTTAAACCCATTCCTCCAGGAACACTTTTTGGGAGAAACATCCAAGTTGTTTGTTTCTTCTCAAGGGATTCATTCGTTGCAGGACGGGCCATCTTAACAGCGGCCTGACCAAAGACCCAGCCCATAGCGATACCCAATGGGTAGTCACTGGCCCAATGAACGCCATTATTCATCATTTGAAAAGAAAGTGCCGTGAGCCAAATACCACCGGTCCAGTAGAGGGGAACCTTATACTTGGGATATCTCTCAGAAAGGACAGTAAAGGTAACTGTTGAGGCCATGACATGACCACTAGGCATTCCATCAAAACTTGCAGTCTTAGTATTATAGTCCTCAAAACTTGGAAACATATTCCAAGCACCACGTTCAGCAGTTTTAACTTCCGGACTTTCACGTCCAAAACTTCTTTTGAGAGCTTGGTTAAAAATAGTAGAAACAAAAAGACCATGCATAAGGATATAGCCAGTGTTGACCTCATAGGTTTGGTCTTTGGCATAGCCCGTTCCTAGAAACGTCCCTGCTATTCCCATGTGAAGCCAGCCATCGCCTAAAAAATATAAGGTTGACCCTATATCTGTTGGAACTCTTAAAAGTGGGTGCCCAAATGCTTGAACAGCGGGTTTAGTGTTATCTTCATTACCGATTCCCCAGTCCCTTCCAATTTTTTGACTATAGCGGTAAAGATTTTCATCATAATAATAAGTAATGGCAGTAGTTCCGAGAACAATGCCCCAGCCTGGTAGAGCTTCTTTTGAAAAACTTGATTCTAAGGCAGAGACAGAAGTATCAGGAATTTTAGTAAAGACATCTAGGAAGGTGAGTCTTTTTTCGCCGCCGACATCGGTTTGTGCCAAAACGAAATGAGGAATAAAGAGGAAAAGGAAAAAAAATTTTTTCATAAAAAATTAAGTTATTTAAATGTTTCATGAAATCATATCCCTTAAAATACTTAACGACAACGCCAGAACTCATGTGTCTCAACTAAATCTCTTCCTCCTCAGGTATTTCCTCTGGCGGGGGTTCTATCCTGCGGCCAGGAAAATGAATAGGTCCTTCAGCTGGGATGTCTTGATTCTCTCCGATTTCCGCCGTTGGACCTGGTGTCTCGCCATTATAGATTGTTCCGGGTGCGGTGGAGGTGTTTTTTTGGATGACACCGCAGGCGATAGGATAGGATTCGTAATTTTTTAATTCATCGTCACCAACGACAGTTTCTGGAAGAAGAGTATCCTGAGAAACACCCTCAATCATCACCACTCTTCCATCAAGGCCAAAAGGTTCATTTTCATCAAGTTTTATAACATGATCGTTAGGTTCCTCATCCTTATCCCTTAGGTCTTTAAGCAGGAGTGAGAAAGAACTTATTTTTTCATATTGGTAATTCCCGGATAAATCTCCTCGAGGGAAATAATTTTTACCGGAGTATTGTGAATTAAGATTTCCATCTAATGGAATAAGAATTTTACCAATCACTGACCTTGCCTCTATGATATCGATATGCCCATCGAGATTAAGATCATCACTAAGAGTGGGACATCTTTTGCCAGGATATATCGCCTGACGATGTTTAATCCTCACATGGCCGGCAAATAAGCGTAGAAAGGTTTGTAGCCGATCATTCGTTCTTTTTAAAGTTAATGAACCAGGTAGTGTTCCATTGATATGAGGATTCATAGTTTCAAATTTTGCTAAATATAATCCACTAATGTTATGGCCATCCATGGATTCCTCAAGGGGAGGATCAATGTAATTAATTTCGTCATTATTTTTATTTGATACGCCACATGCTTGAACAAATAAAAGAAGAATCTGAGAAAGAATAAAACTAAAAAATTTCATGACCTCGCCCCTCTTCATCGATTGTAACTATTTCATCCATGGCTTCACGGTACGCCTGCTGAACTTCCTTAAGAGCAAAATCATTTTTTTGATATCCCCAGGCTTCATACATTTGAAGATCTGCGGGCTGATATGTGTACATGTGAGTTCTCTGAAGATAACAATCTCCCTCATAGGGGTGATCAGCATAATCAGAGTAGCGATCAACGATTGGGCAGTCTGGGTTGCCTTTCATGAAGAGATCAGTCCATGCTTTTATAGGAAGTGGGCCATTACTATATTTAATATCCATGACTCTTTCTTTTACGACACCCTCATCCATGACATTAACTAATGGTGCAATATGAAACCACCATTCAAAATTGTAGCGCCTGATATAATTCCTCGTAAAAAAGATTAAAATCTTATTGGATCGAAGAGAGTGACGTCTCCACCATTCATAAGTCCAAACCATGGCCCGATTGAAGCATTGTGACTCTTTATCATAGTACCTGGCTTCTCTAAAATATTTACGAGTGAGGGCCAAAGATTCAATGGTGGTTGGAACATAATCAAAATTATTAAAGAATAATAATTCTACTTTTGTATTTCGATTTTGAGTTGATTTCATTTCGATTAATTCACGATTTTGATTGAAAGTGAAAAAGTACTCATGATGGCTTAATTCATTGAGAGCCTTTTTTATCAAAAAATCTTTAGCCTTTCTTGTCTTAATGACAAGTCCAGTGTCTAAGAAAATTAATGTTTCATTTTCTGGTGGAAGAGGGTAGTCAATTGACGAAATCCTTGCCTTGATCGTCGAATTCCCAAAGACTTGAAGACTCATGCAAAGAAGAAAGATAAAAGAGAACATCATACCTCCTTAGTCCTTTAACTCTTAGTGGACGAGACATATTCAGAGATTGCGTATCCTCTTGTCACCTAAAGTTTTCCGCAAGCCGTATATTTTAAAATTAAGGCAAAGTTAAATGTTGTAGGGGATATGCTTATGATATTTTTTTTTGCTAGATGGAGAGTTGTATGCCAATAAATAATGTCCAGGATGAAAATTTAAAAAAAATGGTGCAACAGAAGTTGAAAGAACATCCCATGTTGAAAAAGTATAATATTTTTATCCAGGTGATGAGTCAGCAAGTAATTTTATTTGGAGTCGTTGATGATTTAGCGATTAAGTGGCTGGTCGAAGATATTGTCGCAGATCTTATGGGCGTCCTTTCCATTAATAACAGGATTGAGCTTCGAAAATCAAATCATGCTGAATCTCATTCATTCTATGTCGAGTAAGAGAAATCCCTTTCCTGAGTTATTAAACCTGGCGCATAAATATTTTTGTATAATTCATAGATCACATCCTGGGGAACCCCAATATCAATTGAATGAGCGTAAATGAGAAGAGAGAGAAGTCTGCGAGGTGCATACCGGGATCTTATTAAAAGGTAGGTCCAGTCAATTTGTCCCTCTTTGAGTACAGAAAGCGCATCATACCAATGGTGGGATGCCTTCTCTCGATTCGCCGCTACTTTTATCATTAAAAAGTCCTCTGGGGAAATCGTTTGTATCTTCCTTCCCCAATACGAAAGCTTTCGAGCGTGGCTTTTTACCTCATCATCGATGAAAATATCCCCACATGATTTAAAGATAAAATCCACAAGAACTTCATTTTTCCAAGCCTTGTAAATCCATTGCGGATCTCTTCGCTCAGTTTCAAAATTATATTTTTCTAAAACTTCTAAAGTGTACTCAGCATCTCTCGGATGGATAAGAAAATCAATATCATGTGTCTCTCGGGGGCGCCCAAGCTGAAAACCGGCAAGACCCCCAAAAAG
>CANEVK010000111.1 GCA_947442115.1 Bacteriovoracaceae bacterium
ACTTCACCAGCTTTGGTGAGCCTGAGAAGGTTGCCATCTTTAACGGGTATCTTGAACGGAAGCCCTCTCCAGTTGGCGACGGAGTCGGCGGGGGAATATTCTAGTTTCCCCGCTCTCTCATCATGATTCCAGAAAATGTAGACTCTCATGATCACTTCAAGAGTAATTAAAAAAATAAAAAGAGCACCTAGATAGGGAACACTCTTTTTCACGATGCCTTCGAAGTCCCGGAAGGGATTATCCCACTAACAAGTAATTCTTTATCTGATACATGCTGACTCGAAAGGACTTTTTTAAAAACTAATTCGTTCTCGTATCCGTATTTATTTTTTGTAGCGAGATTAGTCATGAGAGTCGTCATTGCCTCGAAACAGGTCGAAACCATACTATAAAAGCAAGGAATATCTAAAAATGAAGGAGATACGTTATTGAGATGACCGTAAGCCATTTTGCCAAGTTGGGCGTAATAGTGGGTATCAACAATTTTTTTATTAACCGACTCAGAGAAATAGCCACAAACAAGAAGAGACATGTCAGCGACTTCTTTATACGTTTTTTTTTGATCTTCACGACTCATTTGCATAGCTTCAAGAAGTTTAATCCCAAGAATTTTTTCGCGGACTCTTCCCTCAGATACGTCGAAGAAGTCCTGAGATAGGGAAAACTTGTCTAAAACTTCTGATGAATAAAAAATGATTGATTCAGGAACCGGACAAAGTGACTTTTTATTCAGTTCGTTAAGACCTTCAAAGAAAAAACCCTGAAGATTTGATGATGTGATGATCTTCCTCGATGTATCGACCATGGATGATCCCCCCTGTCTTATTTTATCATATCATTGAGAACCTGAGTTTAAGGGCATGGCAATTATTGCCCCGCCATGAAAAATACATGAATATAAAGGGATGAAGAGATTACGGGTTCTGTTTGCTTTAGTTTTGTTGGTGATGTTTTTCCCCTTATGGCGGAGCCTCGATTATTTAGTGATTTTCGTTCCTTCCGCTGTGCTGTACACACTTACACTCTCACTTGGAACGTTACTATTTATCCTGATTCCCATCCACGTATCGCTACCTAAAGTTCAAAAAAAATTTCTTTTTCTGGGCTGGATAGCCGCTTCCGCTCTTATCTGGTCTGGGAGTCCTTTTTCAGAGAAGGCGACCAGACACTATGAACTTCGGCATTGCGGCCTCTCTACTTTTGCTGGATTCCTCTATCCAGTCATCAAATTTTTACCGCCAGCTCACCATGACGATATCGAGGTGAGAAACCAAATGTGCTGGGTCCGAAAAATGGTTTCGAGACTTCCTGAGCAAATTGATGATGTAAAAGAACTTCAGAATCATTTGGAGGTCCTAAGGCTGAAACTTCTAAGCCCACCTAATAAATATAAGGCCACACTGCCATTGATTGCCATCCTTCATGGATCAATTTCAGCAAGTCTATTTGGTCCTATTTTAGCATCCGTTGAAATAGGAAAGATCTTTGTCGATTCTCTCCATTTCTGGAAGGGTCACTATACTGTCGAAATAAACGCACTTGAGTATCCATGGTACGCATGGCCTCATTCCGCGATTATCAAGTGGGAATATGGAATCATAGAGAAAAACTGGGAAGGAATTGTGAATGGATTTAAATTTGAAAACTAAGGCGTAAAGAAATCTGGTTCAACGTAGTCAGGGGTCAGTGGAAATGGAAAATAAGATTCGCCGAATAAAGGCTTACCAGACCGGTTATAGGCCTCTTCAATAGAATGCGCCAAAAGTGCTGCGCTTCTTCCCATTGCTTTCACTATTATCGGCTCCCATAATAATAAAATGCTCCCATCTAAATGACGAATCGCCGATTTCTTTGAAAAAGACTTTTCTTTTACGGGATCTGTTTTTATGAGAAATTTTACGTCTTTAAAAGCTTCTGAAGCCAATTGCCTCATTGATAAAAGGATATCCGCATTTCCTAATTTTTCATTCCTTGCGGATGCAACAATCTTTTCCAAGGCTTCAGGTCCGAGTAGTGATGGGACATGGGTTTCATAAAAGTCATGTAATCCACTATGACCAATTTTTCTACCATCAAAATCTTCAGTCACATGGAAAGGTACTCCATTATCAGCAACGAAGTGCCCCATAAGTCCAACGTTAATAAGAAAATTTTCTGCACTTTTCTTCTTTCCTTCAGAGATTGCCCGCCTAAAAAATTGCTCTGCTCGCCACCAGTTTGAACCAAGCTCTTTTGCCTTTTCTTTCATGCTCAAAGACTTCGGAAGTTTTGCTAGAGCATCTTGGTATTTGAGTGGGACTAATCCGATTGAGACATTGAGTTTCTCATGATTTATGTAGTGAGTGGAATTACCTATCATCGATTGGGGATAAAGACCTCTCCAAAAGATATCCGGTACAAGGCAAAGGTGATTCAACATTTGGGATTTTTTCAAAAGAAAGCTTTTCAGGTTTTTATCTTTTACAAGATAGATACTTGCTTCACAAACAAGAGTATGGCCTCGATTTCCCCAGGCGTGTGCTTTACTAGAAAAAAGTGTTGTTAAAAGAAGGCAAATTCCAATCAGTCTCATCATGAGAGATTATCATCCGATTGCATTCTCTTCAATATTTAGCGATTATTGTACTGTGAAGTTTCAAAAACCAGTTCTACTTTTTACAACCCCTAGGAGCGGTAGCACTCCTATGTATCAGATCCTGGAAAGGTTCCTCTCTCTTAATAATGGTGTCTATGGGGTTGAAGAACCTTTGAACCCTTTCTACGCAAGGTACACAGAGGAAAACGAAAGGGTCGTATGGACAAGATCAGCGAATGAAATTTCCCGAACAGATTACGAAAGAATTTATACTGAAAGACTCACACTCATAAAAAAACACTACGGACGTCTTTTTTTCAAAGTTTTCCCCTCTGCTTTTAGACCCGAAGCTTTTGAGTGGCTGACTGAAAAACATGAGTTCATCACTCACGAGAGAAAGAATCTGTTTGAGCAGGCACTCAGTAACCTCTTAAGTGACTCCGCAAAGCACTGGTACAGTGAGAATGGGATTAAACCCGAAAATCATTCTTTAATAGCTAGTCGAGATGCCTTCGTAAATTTTGAAAAATCTTATTTTCATTTCTTGCAGCTCAAAAAACTACTTAAGCCTAAGGCGAAATTTTATTATGAAGATTTCTTAGTCAAATCTCCTCATGAACTTTTAAAAGAAGCGGGATTTGATGGTTTGTTTCACCAAGAGAATTTCACTCTCACGAAGAAACAATCGCCCGACGATAAGCTTCTCGTGTTTAAAAACGGAAAAGATATTTTGAGTTGGTATAGGGATTCGATGCTGCAGACAATCTGCCCGCACTAGCGGCTGCTACTTGCGTAAAGACCTATGTCTTTAACCTTCACTTTACGAAGTCCACCAAATGCCTTTTTGGGTTTTTCAACCTTTTGGGCCTGATCATGGGGAGGTCCTGGAATTTTCGATTTTTTGCTCACGCCTTATCATACCTTAATTGAGTTATTCACGCCCGCTGAATATTAATTTAGTTTTGTGCAAAACCCCTAAGGGCCAGTCTTTACTAGGTGTTACACCCTGGTTAATCAGATTCAAGGCTTTGATTTCTAGCTCTTTTCGGTTCAATATTCGTCCTCGAATTTCCTTATAGGCAGGACTTAATGGCAAATCAATCTGCATCTCTTGAAGAATCTCCTTCGCACTGGGAAATGCATCATCGGTCACTAAGAATTTTCTGACATTGGCACCTACGATATCCCGATGTGCTCCCCAGTTTGATAAGAGAAGCGGCCAACCAGCTTGTTGTGCCTGGGCAGCACTAACTCCAAAATCTTCGTTGATGAAAGTAGAAAAATTGAAGAGGACTGGTTGCATCATTTCCGTTTTAATCCAATCATCTGATGAAACGCCTACATAAATCTCGGGTTTAAATTTCCAATTCAAATGTTCAATCAGATTCTTGAATTCCTTCATCTCTGTTTTCTCTTTCTCGCTCTTTCCTTGCTTGAGAATTCCGAAAATAATAGGCAGGACTTCCTCTCCTAATTCCTGAAGTTCTGAACATATTCTTAAATATGTACCAAAGCCTTTTTCTGAAGAAATTCGTCCACTATACACTAAGGTCCATCGAGTCTTTTTCGGAGGAAAACGACGGGCCGGAAGTGTGAGTGGAAAAAGCTCGTAACGGGGTATAAGTCCCATCTCAGTCTCGTTCATTTGACCGATGAGGATTCGTGCCTTTCGAGCTACTGAGCATAAAGACCACAATCTAAATTTATCTCCGGGCCATGTTTGAAACGAAAGTATTTCTTCATGCAAACGACCGACAAGAATAACATCAACCTCTTCGCTCGCTTGGTAAGATGAAGGCTCATGAACACAGGGAATAAAAGGTGTTGTTGAATATTTATGATTGAACCATTCTGTGCAATGCTTTTCGAGTACGCTAAGACTTGGCCACAAATAACTCTTCATGGAAATATTTTCAAGTACTTAGTGATTTAAATCAATGCATAATTAGGAAGAATGACCAAGTACAATGCTTTTAGAAAACATGCGATTCCATTTGAGATGTCACCAACGAGCGACTTCAGCCAAAAATTGTCTGTATTTAAAGAAATCGATTCCAAGCTTCAACAATTAAAAATTCCGGAGCGCCAGAATCTAGTAAAAAAACTCCGGAAAAAATGGCTTTCTTTACCTGAAAACGAAGAAATGAAAAGAGAATTGGGACTGGAGGAAGGGTATGCTTTCACAGCAAGTTTTGACAATCTTCCGCTGTCTGAGATAGCAAAACTCAATGGTATTTTTCGAGGGATTTTTTTCCCAACAGCTTTAAGGAATACTGCCACTTACATTAGAAATGCAAAGAATGAAGTCGTCAGAGAATTCCCTCCTCACCAAGCTCTCCCTGAACTATTAAATGAACTTAAAGTCTGGGATTATGAGAATAAAGATCAGTTATCGGCTTTCATTCTTCATTTTCTTATTCTCTCTATACACCCTTTCGATGACGGTAATGGAAGGCTCGCACGGGCGTATGAGTGGTCAAGGTTAAGACAAATTGGGTTTAAGTTTCAATCAGGATGGGGGCCCGAGGTCATCATTCACTGGCAAGCCTCACGCTATAATGAAGTTCTGGAATCATGTCGTGAATCTGGATTTGTGGATGACTTCATTTCGTTTATGCTTGACGGATACATTGGGACCGGAGAGGCACTCATATTGTCATCAATCTGATATTGATTTAGGATACCTATATGACTCCCATGCCAATCAAAAATTCAGCCTTACTTTTCAGAGTCGCAGCGAATGAAACTGTTATTTTCGTCGATCTTGAAGAAGAAGATTTCTTTTGGGAACTTGAAGGGCTTGCCGTTGATATGTGGAAAGACATTGACGGGAAAAAGAGCTGGCAAGAAATAAAAAATCTTCACCGAGAGAGTTTTTCTGAAGATGAGGGTGATTTTGAAGAGATGGCAGAAATACTTTTCAAAGAACTCATCTATTCAAAAATTATTTTTCTTAAGTAACATCCGCAATAACGACTTCCGTCTTTGATTCATTCCATAGAGGTGTGCCTATCATCGTGATATGCCACTTAAGAACACCCGGGGATATTTCATCGCAAGTACTCCATGCTTTAGTATTTATCTTAACACTCTGCGCTAGATATTCATGATCGCCGTATAAAACACGCCAACCAGGAAGCCCCTCAAGGGGGGACTTAGAAGCTTCGGTATTAAATCTTATTTTGATAAGCATAATTCGAAGTTAACATAAAACTATGGTGAAGTCCTTTCCAGTTATTTGGCTTCTGGGTTTATCGGGAGCAGGAAAATCTACTTTGGCGCGGTCTTTAGTTGAAAATCTTCAACGGGAAGGACTGCCAGTAGAATTGTTGGACGGCGATGTAATGCGTGCTCAAACAGGAGCACATGGTTTCACTCGAAAAGAAAGATTGGAACATCTTAAGTCCATGTCAGACCTTGCAGCATCAACTTCAACTTCAGGCAAAATTGTTGTCTCCGCTTTCATTACTCCTTATGAGGAAGCGAGAATATACCTCCGTCAGAAGTGTTTTCGTTATATAGAGGTTTGGGTAAGTACCCCACTTGAAGAATGTGAAAGAAGAGATGTTAAAGGACTTTACGCTAAAGCGCGTCGCGGAGAGATTAAGAACTTTACTGGACTAGATGATCCTTTTGAGATTCCTAAACAATATGATTTAAAAATCGAAACTCTCAAATCCGAGAAAGAGACAGCAGAAATCTTATGGACGCTTCTCAAGGAAAGAATTTAGAGCGCGTGCGATAATAGCATACGTCGCTTCAGAGGGGTGTCCATCGTAGGGGATTTTATCTTTATTATTTGTTAACTTCTTCAGATCAAGTTCTGAGAGATCGAGAATTTCAAGATCCTGTTTTTTAAGATGACCCTTCAGTGATTGCGGTCTTATTGAGTTAGGCCAAATCACGACAATTAACTTTTTACCTGAGAGCCTTATTGATTCTTTTGACATGGTCCCCAGAAACTCGGCAAATTTTTTGATTTCTTTCTCTGATAAATAATCAGGAAAAGCTTGGCTGAATAATTGGTAAAAGTAAGATTTCCAGCGGAGCCGATACCAATATGTACGATAAGGATAAACTTGTTCGTAACTCCCTAATGAAGTCACTTTGCCGTCAATTTTTCTGTAGACGAGCTTTTGATATCCCCACCGGGCAACAAAGTTTGGATGATAAAAGTGCCGGGACAGATGACCTGCGAAATAAGAATAAACGACTCTTCCAGCTTTTTCTTTCAACTCATCAGAACTAATATTTTGAAGGCGATAGAGAACTTCTTCCGGTGAGGCCCCACCAACACCATAATTATAAACTCGAAAATAATCCGAAAGTTTTTGGTATTGCGATGGCAACGTTTCTGTATCAGAAACTCCTGCACCAAAAGTAAATGAACAACCAATGAAGACTAGATACTCCTGAGCATCTTTCAGTAGCGGATAAGAGACTCTACGAGTTCCGGGGTCAATTTTGAATGGAACATCCAAAACGATATTCCCATTTTTCCAAATTCTAGTGATTCTTCCATCTCTTTGACGAAGCTTATAAGGAAGATTCTTCCAGTATCTAACAGGCGTATTCGATTCTTTAAGAGATTTGAGGTGATGATAACCAAGAGAATCCATATGTATTTTTGAACCAATTTCCAGAACGATGATAAATAGAAAGAAGGCAAAAATAATATGAAGAGCTCTATTCATGAAGCTCCAAAAATCCTGTCGTAAGCTTTCAGGTAGTCTTCTTTTAATGGGGACTTTGATAATACTTCCCCGATCTGAGAGGCCGTTATGTCTTCCGGAAATAAAGTTTCCATTTCTAGGCCCTCAGATTCCCTTTCCCAATTTTCCGATATGAACTCAGCAATTTTCCTCACATCAAAATTCTCGGTAATGTGAGAAGATATTGGGATTAGATCAACCGGAACTTTAAGAACATTGGTTTGACGAAGATCGCGGTGACCTCCCCAGTCAGAAACAATACAAGGCCACCCTTCTGATTGCGCCTGAGCAACACTTACGCCAAAATCCTCTTTGCGATGTCTTGAAAGGGTCATTAAAACATTTTCCCCGTGACACTTGCCCATCCATTCACTGGGACCAGAAGTTGAATAAAATTGAGGCGGGTGGAACCATTTGAGTTTCAGCGTCAAAAAATGAAAAGCAGACGCTTTCTCTAAGTAAGGATAAAATCCAAAAGCATTCACTTTCATATTTTTGAATCCGAACTCAGTTTGGAGTAACGAGGCAACTCTCAAAAAAATATTGAAATTCTTATTCATCACGAATCGACCACTGTAAACGAGGTTGAATTCAGAATCCTTCTTCGGAATTTTTCTAACTTTGCTCGGAACGGAAAAAAGGTCCTGGCGGTCAAATACTCCGATTTGATTTTCATTAAAGCCCAGAAGGTTGATCAAAACATTCCGAACAGAATGACAAAGGACCCATAGTCGATATTTTTCTTTTCTAGGCCAGTGTTGAAATTTTTGGATTTCTTCCAAATAATCTCCGAAAAGGACAACATGAAGAATTTCGCCTGTGTCGACAATTTGGGGCAATCGAAAATTCCCGGGAAACCAAGGTCTCGAATTGAATCTACTCGAAATATATTTTTCGCAGGCAGGTTGAAGCAACGTGTGGCTAAGCCAGGGTTCAGAAGGCTTCAGCAAGAGTGCGCCAACGGTATTGCCGCTACAAAGATCGAAAAGAGCAGCTTCTCGACCAATAAAAGTAAGAGGGCGGTTCAGTAAAATAGTTCCGCGGTAAATATTGTCAGGAGAAGTTTCTCCGGTAAATCTGATCCATTTCCC
>CANEVK010000112.1 GCA_947442115.1 Bacteriovoracaceae bacterium
CTCAATTAGAATATTTTCAATGCCTTGAGCTTCTTAAATGTAGAATTTATACAAGATTTTTGCCTGATAGGATATGATTGGTTGAAGTTCAGATCTAAGAATTAAAGCTTAAAATTCTTACCCGTGATAGGCTTACGCTTAATCATTTTGAAGTTAAAGAGTTCAAAGTACTCTTCAAGAAATTTAAAATATTCATCAAGGCTTAATTTTATTTTTGATGTCATTGATGACTTCCCATTGATCAAATAAATCAGCGTAATTCTTTACCCTCTGCCAGTCTATTGTATCGACATTCTCTATTAAAAACTGAATATCGGCCTTATCTTGGAGTTCTCTAGAGGGGTCATTCATATAGGCTTGAATTTTAAGCCCAATCAAATCTTCAGTTTTAACGAATCGAATCCCCTCTGGTCCATTTGGATTGGCGTCTGCTAGGATCTTCTGTGACATAGGTCGTCTAGCAAGCAAGATATCGACGTAACCAATACCTGTGAATTGCAGAACCTCAGGAGACTCATTAGTGATATTAAAACCATTGGCCAGGAAAAGTTCTTTTACTTTTTGCTTATGTTCCTCGCGGACCAATAAATCTAAATCAATTGTGGCGCGAGTAGAGCCATAGCATGCAAGAGCAAGTCCACCAATCAAAGCATGGGGAATATTATTCATTTCTAAAAGATCATGTGCGAGCTTAAGTGTTGCCCTTAGATTCATCATATATATATTTTAACCTATCTTTTGTTAAGTTTCATCAAAGAACAAGGGATAAGAGTTTCAAATAGTTATTATTCAGTAATCAGATGCCCCGTCTTAACGAGAATCAGCGTCTCCTCAGAAACATAAGGGTGATGAACTGAAAGATGAGGACTCCTCAGCCAGGTGCCTTTAGGATACTCGCCATACTCATCTTGGAAAACTCCACTGAGAATTAATATTTCCTCTCCACCGTAGTGACGGTGAGGCAAAAACTTTTCATTTGCCGGCCACCACACAAGAGCAGTTCCTTCGGTATGAAAGGAATGTAACGGATAAACTCTCAGGCCACCGTGTCCGGGTCTCCAGCCTTGAGGATCATTTGTGTTAATTATTATTTTTGAAAGGTCTTCCGGGTGAAATTGATTGAGTTTTACAAATAATATACACCCCTCTTTTGAAAAAGGTGAATGGGCCGAACCTGGAGGATTTCTAATGTAAGTGCCGGCCGGATAATCACCCGTTTCATCACTAAAGACACCCTCCATGACAAAAATTTCTTCACCCATGGGATGTGCGTGTGATGGAAAGGAAGCTCCTGCTTCGTAACGAACTATTGATGTGGCATGACCCGTTTCAGAGGCCGCACGCTCAAGAGGTTTTCTAAAAACAGTTCCACTGGGTGAAGGTAGCCAATCAACCTTTGAAGCCTCAACAACGATACGCTGACTAAATTCCATATTAAGCATCTTGTCACTATTTCATGGCGAGATTTATCCGTAAAGAATTCATAACATTCCTCACTTTATTATTTCCTGCTCCCGTTTTCTTATTTTCTTACTTACTTTTAATATTTTAATCATATTTTCTCATATTCCCCGCCCCCTTCCTTTTTATTTCCTATTCTTTTTTCTATGTAGTTACTGACCTCCTACTCTTAACAACGTTGGGAGTGGGAGGTCAGGAACTACATCCGAAATTCCCTAATAATATTGGATAATTGGAAGGGGGCAGGGGGTTGGCTTTTTTCCACAACCGGACACTTGAAGATACTTCAGTATCTAGTAGCGGACAAGTTCACGACCCTATTGCGGACAGTGGCCTGACTAGAAAAAATCACTTAAAACTCCTTCTCTTCCACGTGAGAAACATTGAGAATTCATAATTGTTTCATCAAGTGAAAGGTAGTCTCGAATTAAAACTAATGTTAATTTTTGAGAGATAGCTTTAGAGACTTCATTTTCCTCACTTGCCCAGACTCGATTTTTGAAAATTTCATAAAGTTCAATTGAGGTAAAAAAATAAAGCACTTGATCAAAGGTTTGGTCATTTGCATACCTCATTAATTTGTCATCTATCTTCGCGAATGCTTTTCTTGATAACTCTATTTCAATTGCCAATTGAAAATGATCCTTGGAATGCTGATCAACACCGATTATTTCGATATCTGGAATGACTGCGCCTGCGTTGAATTTTTTGGATTCATGTTCAAAAATAAACTCTGCATTTTGAAATCCCCCGAGCTTAATAAGCGAGGCGGCAACATAAGAAACTATCGTGTCATGGGTGAATTGTTCCTTGGTTATTGGAATATTAAATTCATCGATGATGAATTTTGACGGTATGACAATACAAGCATTGGTTTTAGGAAGTTTCATCTTTTTTACTATTCCTTCCTTCATAAGCCTCTTTAGATACTTATATGAATATGTCTTTTTATGCGTTTCAGCTGAAACTACATGGAAAGATTTATAAGGAATGATTTTCCACTTCCTTAAAACCTGTATGTCTTTGTCGAAATTAATTAAAGAAAAAGTATCAAGACCAATCATCTTCTCTCTCCCTTGAATGAAATTGATTTGTGAAAACCTTGCTGGTTTACAAAAGCGCTTTGTACATTATTTTTTCTATAATCGTGGTGAATCGTGTTTCTAGGTTTGTAAATATCATTTATGACTTCTTTCCCTTTAATGAAATTCTTCTTTTTATAAACTGTTTGTTCCGGATTTCTTAAATTCAATAGATGAAACTTCCTCGGTCCCAGGGAAAGAAAGAGCGCTTGCCCGACATTAAGCTCCTTCACAATATCCGGGTGAACCCTAAACTCATTTACCTCCCTCATGCTTCCCTTGCCCGTCTTGTCTCCATCCTCGATTACATTTGTTTCTTTTTTTGAAATGTAAGTTCCAAAAAGTGACGAGACCATTTCCGCCGACTCAGGGCCTGACTGCCGCAGAAAGATAAAATTTGAATAACATTCAAAGAGCTGTTTCATAAAAGGCTTCCCACCCGCCAGTGCATCAAAGTCTTGCATGGATTGAACAGCTGTATAAATTTGAATGCCCGAGGATCTTGCCTTGTTTACAAGATCAATGAAGTCTTGAAAGAGAATTGATCCGGCCTCATCAATAAAGACGGCAAATGGAGAGCCGATATTTTCCAATGGGGATCTCGCTACGACTCCTCGGTAATGGGAAAGCTGGAGGAGTTCATTAACAAATATTTTCCCAATGGTGCGCGCCATTGAACCATAGCCTTGAGTTGAGGCGCCAATATAAATGCAGGCGCCTTCATCAAGTGCTCTTCTCATGGTCATGGCAGAATTTTTGAAACCCTTACCCGAATTATTGATAAATGAATCCTTTAAGAGTTTACCGAAACTTGAGCGACAGATCGTTTTGAGGTTTGCAATAAGACCACTGGCCTCATCCTTGTTCTTATGCGCCAAAACGCCTTCAAGGATTGTATGAAAATCAACGATGATTCCTCTTGCCCTAAGATCATAGACAACATCACTCAAAATCTCCTGGGCCTTATTTAAATAATACTGCTCAGGATTTAGTCCCCAGTTAAATGATCGAATGACTCCTTCTACTATTTGCTCAGGATTAAGATTCGCAAAAGGATTAAATTGTGAAGAGTGAGGGTAGTGCTCAGAAAAGATGTAATACTTTCGCCCATACTTCTCACATAAATTAATAAAAGTCTGGATCTCCGAGCTTGATCCTTTGGGGTCAATGTAAACAAGAGGTCTCTTATTTCTAAGATTATTTTCAATTAAAATCTTAAAAAGGTAGCTCTTTCCCCAGCCACTGGCCCCAGAGATAAAAGTGTGTCTTGAGAAATTAATCTCATCAAACTTAATTAATCGCCTTTCATTTATTGAGTAGCCTAGCTCGTCTGGAGAGATTGAAGTCTTTTTCTTAGCGAGCATTGATCTCTCAATGGGGACCTCTCTTCCTTGCATAGAACCAATCCATTTTCCTAATAAAATTGGTAGGTGCTTGCTTAAAATGACCGTGAGCCATTTTGCAAATTCATCAATGCCACGGTTAAGTGAGTTTGCTATTTCATCAAGAATATCAGGGGACCTTCTTTGCATTTCGTACCTCCACTAATTGCTTTTGTGAAAGCTCTTAAGCAAGGTATATGCCAATTATTATTTTTCGTCATTTTAATGACCTAGGACTATTTTTGTTGGGAAAGTGTTTCGAATTTCAAAAAAAGCGTTCTGGAATCGAAACAGTTGGATTTTTTAAGTCATTAGACAAATCCTCGAAGCATCTAGCGAGTAATCCAATAAAGGCATATCATTCATCATGAAGAATCAACCAAGGGAGTTTTTATGAAAATACTTGTTATCACTGCTTCACTACTTCTTTCCCTCAGTGCACTTGCTTGCGATGGCAGTGGAAAAGACAAAGAAAAAGAAGAAGATAAGCGAGTCACTTCAATTCGCTAAAAAGGCTTCATTTCAATCTTTAGCAGCACCTGGCATTCTGGTCTAGGTCTGCTAAAGCTATTTACTCAAGTTTTTTCTTAACATTCCGATAAGTTCTTCATGAAACCAATTCTTTCTTTAGTCATGCTTATCTTGTCTTTAAAGTCATTTGCCGCCTGCATGACGCCTGATCACGAACTCAAAGGATTAACTAAAGAGGGTAAGAAATGCCAAGTCGTTGTGAATCTTGATGAAAAATACATGAGTTTTGAAACTTCCAAACAATCCTGTTATTTTGAAATAGATGAAGAAGAAATAAGTGAACTGAGGGAGCCAAAAAGCTCACAGACAACAGTCAAGGGCTACTCAAACTGGTTTGATTGCAAGGTGAAGCTTTTTTATGATGATAAAGGGCAACCCTACAAGGCCAAACTCCATTCTCGCCTTACCCTCGCTATGACGTTCAATTTTGAAGAGTGCATTTTTGAGAAGTAACGAAAACTATAATTTAATTCCCATTTTAGATAAGATCTTTTGTTTCAATTTTAAAACAAAATGTTTTTAAAATGAAACATTTTGCGCGTCGCACAAGCTTCTGATTATACCATTCTTTCACCAATCGATCAGCTAACCCCCCGAAATAACCATTCCAATCTGATAGTTAACTAAAAAAGTCAAAGTGGCAGATCCTTTGCTTTAGAAGTCATCAATGTTTTTCCAAGAAAGGTTGGTCAGTCATGATTTTTAAAACATCGCCACTTCTGCTGCTCATTTCTTCGATCATGAGTGCACACGCTGGTCTCGGCCCTTGCCCGGAAGTTATAAAAAATAATCACCATGTTGCTGAAGCCTTTAATTTTCTTCGTGATCTTGAAGGCAAACACCAGGTAGGAAGTTGCCAAGTTGAATTACATCTTTGTGATTCAAATCAAACGACTGAGGATGATGAAAAGAATTATTTAGTCGGCGATATGCTCATCACAAAAAACGGATTTCAAAGATACATCCCCTTCTACGTCAATGAATTTAAAAATAAATACAGCAAACAAATCATTTTTAATAACAACCAAATTTTTGCCTTCCGCTTTCGCGACTGGAACGAAGATCAAGATTCGGGCCGATTTGAAAGATGGGACGTGGAAATCTTTAAAAAGGATAACCACACTTATGAGGCCCTAGAAGTTGGTTACAACAGTGAGATTGAAAGAAATAGTGAGTCTCCTGTGTATTGGATCAGCTGCGGAACTGAGCTTGAAGATTTTATACGTAATCATCCCTATAAATACAGAATAAGGGCCTGGTGGTGGTGGATGACCCATCCTGGCTCTTGGTAAAAAAAATCAATGGAGAAATATATGAAAAAAGAACTGATCCTTTTAACCCTAGTCAATTTATCCTCGCCCATTTTTGCACAAACAGGCCCGGCCGACGGCCAGTTTCCCGTCCTAAAACCAAGAAACGCCTGTGAGGTGATTGTTCCATCAGGTAAAAATCGCTCTCAGGTTTATTTCAGCCAGGATTGCCAAACGGCCTATATCCTCCCTTCAACAAAAATGGCAAAAACTGTTTTGAAACCTTACCTCTTAGTAGATAACCGAATCTGTAATGAATACTCAGACACATTTGAAATGTTGCGGGAAATGAAGCCGGCGATGAAAGAATTGAGAACATACATCTTTGAGCTTAATAAACAACTCAAAGATCTAAGCGACGAAAACACAATGAGAATCACTAGTGAAAAGATAAAGTATTTTTCTAGTCAGCTTGAAGTCTTAGAAAAAAATAAAAAAGATTCACTTAGTCGCTTTTCAAATATTCATGCTGTACGTGCTCAAATAAGAGTCGAGACAGATATCATGAGCGAAGTAAGTGCTTTCCAAGAAGCAAACAAAGGTATCGTAGGTACTAATGGGTCCGTAGTGCCTACTCGATTCGTACCCGCACACATTACAAAATCAATTCTCGCCATTTCGCCTAAAGATAATGAAATAGAACCAGAAGGCAGAAGTACATTAAAAGTCAGTTTCCCTGGGATAAAATATAACCCCCAAGAAAATGAGAAAAATGAATTCGATGGAGATGCCCATCTCGTTGAAATGAATGGGTCCATGAGTGGAGTTGTAGATCTTTCAGCAACAACATATTGCTCAAATGTATTCAATCAAAAAATGTCATACCTTGATCAAGATCAAAATCTAAAAACAATATTTGATTCCGCGGTTGCAATCAACATGGCCTACCAAGTGCCTGTTCAGGCCGGTATAAGACTTTTTATGAATTATCATCTTTCCACTAAAGATTTCCTCGCCTCAATGAGAAGTAATATTGTGAACACCGTCTACAGCAGAGATGAATTTTTTGGACAAATGATTGAAGGGGATGTGCTTAACGGACTTGAGATCCAAGTCGATGATAAGGGTCTCGAATTTGATCTTTCACAAATACTCCTTGGACAAGGAGAAGAAGATGCTGAAAAAGAGGTTGGAACTCTTGGCCTTCTTATCGGAAAGTTTATTACTGAGTACATGGATGCTGTTGAATCAAAACTTACAAAACTTAATTTGTTAGAAAAAGTACCTGCTGAAAAAGCAAAAGAGATCGCAGCACGAACTTCATCCGAAATTGGTGGCTACCAAACAACATGTAAAAGTAAGTCTAATTGGTTTAAGAGTTCTAAAAGCTGCAATACGAGTCCAATTTATGTGACAGTAAATCATGCAGGTATTTCAAATTTTCTAAAAAACGTGACTGATACATCAACCATAAGCAATAAAGTCATTTTTGAGTCAAATCAAACGACAACTGTGAAACACAATTCAACCTTTAGCATGCAATAAGGAAATATATGAAAAACAAAATAAAACTAAAATCTCTCATCCTTGCTTCAACTTTTTCTCTTTCAGTACAAGCTGCTGAAACAAATTGGACAAAACTGATTAAGGATATGAATTTGATTCAAGTAGAAACAGTTAAAATTATTAATAGCTCATTCAATATTGATGTTGCAACTCTACCAGATGGTAAAATAAGACTCGTTAGTGTGAATAGGATCAGAATTCCTGAGCAAGTTATGATTCAAATTGAAACAAAAGATAAAGATCTCAGAACTCTCTGCGAAGAATCATTGGTATTTAAAAATTCTTTCAAGGCACAGCTCCTTGTATCAAAAGGAACATTGCCTCAAAATTTTTCTTTCTCACTGGCAAGTGGAGAGGAAAAAAACTCTAGTCAGTTTGAAAATCCCTTTCAAATAGAAAATGAGAAAGTCGAAATCCTATCAGGTAGTAAATTTCCATGGACCTACGCCTATGAACTAGGGCGATATCAAAACGGCCCGGAGGCAAAATTAGTCTCGATGATAGAACTTGCACTAAGGCAACAAACTGCTGAAACAATTACTGTTGACCTCTCTGAGCATAATGGGATTGCCTGTGATCTCGCTTCTGGCAAAGCGCAATTGAGTTTAACTAAGTCCATCGGCCATGAGAAAGGTTTACCGGATAGAAAATCTTGGATCAACAAAGATCGTTTTGCAGAGGTTTACCGTGGCTTTTGGAAAGATAGAATAGAACTGAATTCATCACTCGCTGGCACAGATTTAAGATCTCATGAATTAGTCCTGCTAGGTTGGAACTTGGCCGAAATGAAATTTGACAGATCAATTATCAAAAGATCAAGCAGACGCCTTGGTTTCCTTTTCAACGCTCTCAAAGAAAACATCATGGGAATTAAAGACACTGAAAAACAAGATCTAGATATCATAAATATTGAAACGAGCTGGAAGAAAACTTTTGAGTATGTCATTCCAACAGAACTATTGATGAAGCGAGATCTGGAAACATTTAGTGGATCACCTATTCTCGTCTTCAGAGGTTAATTTATGAGAAATCATTTAATACAACTTTTAGTATTTATTGTTCTCATAATCCTTATGCAATCTTGTGGAGGACAAAATA
>CANEVK010000113.1 GCA_947442115.1 Bacteriovoracaceae bacterium
AAGGGTGATATCAATGAATTAAGAAAATTCTCATTGGAATCAGTTCTTCTTGCGAAAGGGAAAGTCACAGCAAGACCAGATTCAGCAAAAAATCCCAATATGGAAACAGGGATGGTGGAAGTCCAGGTTGAAGAAATTCGTCTTCTCTCACTTGCTGAAGAGGTGCCGTTTCTCCCTCATGGAATGGTACAAGCGACTGAAGATTTGAGACTTCGCTACCGTTACCTTGATCTTCGTTCAAAAAAACTTCAGGATATTCTTCGCCTAAGATCTAGTACCGCAAGAAAAGTTCGTGAGGCCCTTTATAAATTAGATTTTACCGAAGTCGAAACACCCATCCTTTATAAGACAACTCCTGAAGGGGCCCGTGATTATGTTGTCCCTTCACGTGTTCACCCGGGAAAGGTTTACGCTCTTCCTCAGTCACCACAAACCCTTAAGCAGCTTCTGATGATTGCCAATACAGATAAGTATTTCCAAATTTGTCGCTGCTTTCGTGATGAAGATCTCCGGGCCGATCGTCAGCCTGAGTTTACTCAAGTTGATATTGAGGTTTCCTTTCCAACTCTAGAGTACATGAAAAATCTCGCCACTCATGTGGTGAAGCATGTTTTTGATATGCCTGAAGGATTTGAAATGAAGTCCATTTCTTATGATGAAGTCATGAGGGATTATGGTTCAGATAAACCAGATGTTCGTTTTGGTCTAAAGCAAATTATTGTCACTGATCTTTTTAAAGCTTCAACCTTTGCCACTTTTTCCGAAGTCGCCAATGCGAAATACGGCATGGTCAAGGCGATGTTTGTGCCAACCTCTATGGGAACACTTGCCAGAAAAGATATTGATGCTTTAGTGGAGATTGTTAAACCTTATGGTGGTAAAGGTGTGGCCTGGTTTAAAGTTGAAAATCAGCAGGTGAGTGGAGGGATTTCAAAATTTATTGATCCTAATCTCTTAAATGCCCTCTATGAAAAGTCGTCAGATAAAGGTGATGGTTTGTGGTTTTTCACAGCTGATAAGAATGAAAATATTGCTCATGACTGCGCAGATGCACTCCGACGCCACTTTGGAAAAACATTTAATCTGATTAACCATGATCAATATGCCTTTTTATGGGTGTATGACTTCCCACTCTTCGATTACGATTCAGACGCTAACACCCTAGGGGCCAAGCACCATCCATTTACTCGTCCAAAAGATGAAGATATGGAGCTTTACTACTCGTCAGATAAATCAAAAGTGAAAGATGTGAAGGCCTATGCTTATGATATCGTCTGTAATGGTTACGAGATCGGTGGTGGATCTATGAGAATCTTCGATAATCAGCAGCAGTCTCGTATGTTTGAACTTTTAGGCTTTACGCCTGAAGAAGCTCAACATCAGTTTGGCTTTTTCATTGAAGCCCTTAAATACGGAACTCCTCCTCATGCAGGTATGGCCTTTGGGATGGATAGAATGATCATGCTTCTAGCAAAAACAGATTCCATTAGAGATGTGATTGCGTTTCCTAAGACCGCTTCTGCTACAGATCTTATGGCCAGTGCACCGTCGAAACCAAATCCGGCGCAGTGTAAAGAACTTGGATTTAAGTGGATTGAAGAATAAAAAAATATTTGGAGAAGAGCTTAAAGCCTCTTCTCCAATCTTATTTACTGTAATTTTTGAATTATTTTTCCGAGATCATCAGTTAAAACGGCACTACCATCAGAAAATTCACAAACACTCCATTCATTCTTATTTTCATCTTCTAAAACCCAAACTTTAGCGTCTAGCCCACCACAAAGTCTTACACTTGGAGCAACTCTATGATCAGTCTTCTTTTGAAGCAGTTGCTTAATTTTTTCTGCAGTCAGAGATTGAAGTCTATTTTCAGCTTCTGAATTTAATGATGAACTAAAAATCATCACTCCGGATTTGTTTGGTTTAAACTTGAGATTCTTTCCCGCCCCCTTTAAAGAGAGGGGAGAGGCACTCGCTGAGAAAACACAAACGATCAATAACATTGAGAATATTTTTAGTTCTCGAGCCATTGGACCTCCGAACTCGCTTGAATGGCCCCACTGGCAGGGATCCAGATTCTTCCCCCACTGCAAGTAAAGTTCTTATAGATATCTCCACAGCCCTGTCCCCAGGAGTTATGGATTAATAACTGTTTTTGACCATTTACTGTTCGACAGCCAATAACAACGACCGCATGATAGTCTCTCGTCTCAGAATTCCAGCTGCCAGAGGTGAGGTAGGCAGAGTGAATCGAGAGAATTGAGCCCTGAGGGTTAGATTTCTGAAGCAGACCTTCAATCTTGCTTAATCCCTCTTGAGAGTTTTTAAGATTGATTTTTTTTGGCTGAATATTTTTTCTCAAGGGCGCTCTACTAGGGGGCAGGCAACTGTTCGCCAGGGCGTGTTTCATGACTTTATAACCATACATTCTTCCAGCATATGTAAAACCATGCTTTGGATCTTTTTTTACTCTCTCAGTCACGTATTGTTTAAAACTTGGAATAAATTTTTCATCTAACCCATATTTCAGAAAGGCTTCTCTCATGAGTGGGTAGGTTTTTTTCGCCCAATAGTACACAATTTGTGCGGCATCATTTTCAGAGTATTTATCGAGATTATACTTACCCTCGATCTTTTTCTCATATACTGTCTGTTTTTTGCTTAATGAATCTATCTTGGTTTCTTTTTGTTCTATCTTCGTTTTAACTTCTTTTAAATCTTTCTGAATTTCAGAATTATTTCGAGAGCCAGAAAGATAGTTTACCCATCCCCAGTCAAGCATATTCATTTCATTACGAAGCTTTGATTCTTTTGAACTTAACTTTTCAACTTCATCGTAGAGCTGATCAATCTCTTTGCTGATGGTTTTAGATTCGTTCCACAATTCACAGTTGCCATGCTCATGATAAGCAACGACTTTTTGAGCAATCCGATCTTGTCTTTGGTCACCATTGTAAGGATCATTAGTATAAAAAACAGGCATATCGAGAGAAATTTTTTCTAACTCCGTCAGGATATTATTTTCTGAACTTGGAAACATGTTTTGAAATTTATAAGTATCCGTGCAGGCCCAGCCTCTTTCAATAAGTGATTTCATGACAGAACCTGGATCACCGCCATCAACATCTTCATCAGTATTAACAGCTGCATCAAAAACATTAAAAGGTGAGTTCGCTCCAATATGTGAACGAAGAAGATCAGTCGCCGCATAAGAAAAGCATAGACCTAACTGACCTTGGTTCCGGGGCATGATACGAGAAAAAGATTTTCCAGGAGAGGACAGATCGACCCCAGTTGAAGAGTCACAACTTGAAGCTTGTGCTTTATGGATTAAATGGCCATAAATAATAAGCCCGGCCATTAGAATTAATTTTGAATAAATCAAATCTCATCCCCCCTCTATACAAGAGTATTTTACCTCATGTATTTAAGAACAAAAGAAATGACAAAAATCGGCAAGAATGATCAAAAAATTAGAGTTTTTACGGCAGACATTTCTCGGATGGCATAGGCCACTCCTTCTCTTCCCATCCCAGATTCTTTCATCCCCCCAAAAGGAAAGTGTTCGGCCCTAAAGCCAGGTCCGTCATTCACGGCCAGTGCTCCGACATCTAGTTCCTCATAAAGGCGTTTGATGGTCCGCAAATCATCAGTATAAACACCGGCCTGAAGACCAAAAGCAGATGTCTTGAGTTGATCGATAACTTCATCGAGTGTTTCAAATTTTAAGAGTGGGATGACTGGGCCGAATGTTTCCTCTTTTATGAGATCACATTCAGTATCAAGGTTTTCAATAATGGTAGGGTGAATGATATTTCCTTCACGCTTGTGACCATGGAGAATCTTTGCCCCTTTTTGAACTGCTTGATCAAGTCGGCGCATAATCTCGTCGGCAGCCTTTGCATTCACGACGGGACCTACAAAAGTTTTTGGATCAAGAGGGTCACCAATGACGAGTTTTTTAGTTTCTTCCAGCAGTAAGTTTTTAAATTTTTCATAGACTGAAGAATGAAGAAATATCTTTTTACTGGCCGTACATCTCTGACCAGCAGTCGCGAAGCGCTGATTGATAGCGGTTTTAACAGCTGAGACCACATCTCCATCGGCCATCACAATCAGAGGATCATTGCCACCAAGTTCAAAAAGTAATTTCTTAAGACCTGCATTCTGGGCAATCGCCTTGGCCGCGAAAACACCACCCGTAAAACTGATGCAGTTGATGAGAGGATTTTTCACAAGCTCACTCATCACAGGAATATCTGGATTGACCATTTGAAATGTTTCCTCAGGCATCCCAGCTTCATGGCAAAGTTGAGTTAGCATTTTTCCAGAGAGATAATTCTGAGGCCCAGGTTTAAAAAGGATACAGTTTCCTGCAGCAAAAGCTGGACCTATTTTATGGACAGAAAGATTAATTGGAAAATTAAAGGGAGTGATAGCAAAAACAATTCCTAGTGGGAAATGTTCTACCATTCCACGCTTATCTCTTCGAGGAGCAAAAGCATCAGAGTTTAAAACTTCTCCATTGATTCTGATGGCTTCCTGAGATGAGAGTGTTACTGTGGTAATGGCGCGGTCCATCTCTACGAGGCTGTCGGCGATGGTCTTTCCCATTTCTAAGGTTATTTGTTTTGCGATCTTTTCTTTGTCCCGCTTCATCAGTTGAGCAAGATTATTTAAAATAGTTGCTCTCTCAAACGGGGCAAAATTTTTTTGTATTTTTCTTCCCTCATCTAGCTTGTGAAGAGCTGCCAAGGCTTCGCTAGAAGTTGTGTATCTGATTTCTTCAAGGATTTCATTTGAAAAGGGATTAATTAATTTATAAGTGGTCATAAAACTCCTAATAGACAAGTTTCCAGGCCATACGAAGACCAGTTGCGAGTAATGCTACCTTGAAGACTTTTAAAAAAATATGATCACTCATTTTTTTTAGAAGAATAATTCCAAATTTTGTTCCAAAAAAACAAGCAAGGTTGGTTATTAAACAAAAGGAAACATAGGGGAGATAATCAAATCCAAGGTAGAGAAAAACAGGAATCTTGGCAAAGTGAACAATCGCCTGCATGGCGGCTTTATTTGCGATCACTTCTTCTTTACTTAAATCTTTTCTCACAAAAAAAGGTGCAAGGACAGGATCAATGGCACCGGCAATTATTCCTAAAAATCCCGTGATAAGTCCAACCCAGAAAAAATTTTTGTGCTGCAATTCAAGGTCAGGTAATCGCTTTGGACGAAAGAGGCTGTAGATAATGAGTGAAAGAATAATGATTTGAGGGGCCTGAGTTTTAATCAAACTTGAGATGACAATTGAGGCGAAGAAAATACCTGGAATTGCCCCCCAAAGAAAAGGCAGCATCAGAGATTTTTTCAAGTAACTTTTTAAAAAGCTAAGTGTGAGGAAATTATTAAAAAATTGAATGATGCCATGGATAGGAATAATCACTTGAATGGGAAAATAAAGTGTCATCACAGTAAATAATAATACCCCTCCTCCCATTCCTGTTGCTGCAGATAAAGCAGAAGTAAAGAAGGAGAAGATAATTAAAATACTCAATGAAGACCATGCCAATAACATGAGAATATTCTAGTTCATTTCGGAGTGATGGCCAGAAGGCGGAAGTTACCTGATTAAATATCTTTCAAATTCAATTACGCAGCTTGCTGGGTCTTTTCGACCATTTCCTTATCAAATTGATGATTTTGATCAATCTCTTTAAGCAGATTAATAGGAGGGTAGTCCTTATGTTTGATTAAAAGGCTGTAGAGATGATCATGCGCCTTAAAATGCTTTTTTGACCAGGATCGCAGTTGGGGATAAAAAGCAAAAATCAAAAATGTTCCAGTAAGAGTCATTAAAGATAGTTTTGCTGCCCAGAAAAAAGAGTCATTAAGAGCGAGCTCTTTCATGTCAATTCTGCTTTTTGCGTAGTGCATTCCCCAGGTTTGACCATGGTTGAAAAAAAAACTGAAAAAGTAATAAGAGAAAGCAATCAGGGGAATAGTGGATAAGGTGAGAGAGAGATAAGGAATAGAGTCAAAGGCATGATTGAGACTTTCTGAAACCATGAGAGTTTTAAATGAAAGCTGAAAAATAAAAGACATGATAATCGTTGTTTGGAAAATCATCATGGCATCTAAGAAGTAAGCACTCATGATCTTGCTAAAATTTAAAGGATGATCATCTTTTTTTTCAAGGAGCAGATCTTGCGGTATTTTTTTCTTCGTATTGGTGTAGTCTAAAAGATCAATTGAACTCATGGGTACCTCTGATTTCTTATCGGTACCCATGGAGAAAATATTGAATTAATGGTCAGTTATTCTGGTCTTAAGATCTTGAAGCTTTTGGAGGGCCTGGAGAGGGGTGATGTTCATAATATCTAAGTTCTTTAAATCCTGTTCCAAAAAAGTTAAATGGTCTGGAACCAGGGGTTCAGCAGGGGCTTCAAAGAAATTAAGTTGAGAATTGCCAAAACTCACTCGATCTAAAAGTGTCATGGTTGAGGTGTGATGGGTCTTTTCTAATTCCTTAAGAATTTCTTTTGAGCGTTTAAGAACATTTTTTGGAAGACCGGCCAGTTCGGCCACATGGATTCCAAAACTTTGAGTTGCTCCTTGCTCAATAAGCTCATAAAGGAACTGAACTTTTCCTTGTTTTTGCTCAGTTCTAACGGTGAAATTTTTAGCTTCAGGTAGGCTGGCCACAAGTTCAATCAGTTCATGATAGTGAGTTGAAAAAAGTGTGATGGCTTTTAAGTCTTTAACAAAATATTCAACCAGGGCCCAGGCAATAGATAATCCATCATAAGTGCTGGTTCCACGGCCAATTTCATCAAGAATAATCAATGATTTTGAAGAAGCATGCCTTAGAATTTCGGCCGTCTCTGCCATTTCCACCATAAAAGTAGACTGACCTCTTATAATATCATCAGAGGCCCCAAGCCTTGAGAAAAGATAATCGCAGAGACCTAGTTCCGCTTTTGCGGCGGGAACAAAGCATCCAAGTTGGGCCAAAAATTGAATAATAGCTGTTTCTCTCATCACGGTGGTTTTACCGGCCATGTTGGGACCAGTGATAAGACCAAAGAATGATTTCTCATCAAGTTTGAGATTATGAGCAACAAATTTGTCTTTTATATTCGCTTTTATGAGTGGATGCCAGGCCTCTTGTATATCCACCAATTTATTATTTTCTATAAAGATCGGACGTGAAAATCCTTCTTGATATGACACCCACGCTAGAGATTGGTAGACATCAATTTGGGCAAATCTTTTTGCCACATCCAATATGAGAGCACCATGGTCAGCAAGCTGTTGACAGAGATTTGAGAAAATCTGCTTTTCAAGCTTAATGAGCTTATCCAGTGCGGATGTAATTTCTTTCTCAAAAGCTTCTAGTTCAACCGTTACGTAGCGTTCATTATTAACCAGAGTCTGACGTCGTTGAAATGTTTTTGGGACTTTTGATAAGTGAGAGTTTGAAACTTCAATAAAGTAACCGGAAATATTGTTGTGTTTAATTTTTAAATTTCCAATACCAGTATTGGCCCTATATTTTGATTCAAGTTTAAGTAGTTCGTCAGCCGCTGAGAGAGAAAGTGAGGCCAGCCGATCTCTTTCCTTTGAAGCTCCTGGGCGAATAAGATTCCCTTTATCGGGGTGTGCACCCATTTCATCAGATATTTTAAGGCGTATTTCATCCGAAAGTTGTTTTAAAAAATCTAAATCTTTTTTTGGTAGTTTTTGAAAAAATGTAAAATTCTCTTGGCGCATTTCTTCTTCAATAACAAAAAAGATCTCAATGGCACTGGCCATATTAAGCAGGTCACCTGCCGTCACTTTTTGCGTTGAGACTTTGGCCATAATCCGGTCCATGTCTCTAACATCTTCGAGTCTTTGACGAAGATTCTTAAGGAAAGAATTATTTTTAATAAGGCCTTCAATAAGATCAAGCCTTTTATTGATAACCTTAGAATCAGACGAAGGTGTTTGAAAATACTGTCGTAGGTATCTTGATCCCATTGAGGTTTTCGTTTTGTTCATAAAACCTAGAATAGAGTTCCCTTCGTTCTCTCTAGAGCGAGGAAAAATTTCCAAACCTGAAAGAGTGGAATAAGTCACCTTCATGTTCTCATCATTATTGATCATCCTAAAAGGCCGAACATGGGAAATTTTCTCAATGGTTTGAGTCGAAGAAACATAATAGCTAAGGGCCCCTAAGGGAGATAATAGGCCCGGGTTCTGGGCCATGATCCCATCTCTTTGGTATGTGGGAATAAGTTTTTGAATATAAAAAGTGGTATGTTTTTCTTCGAAATATTCCTGACTGAGATGGGTCTTCAGGCAATCAATT
>CANEVK010000114.1 GCA_947442115.1 Bacteriovoracaceae bacterium
GGAGACTGTTTCAAAAATAGCCGTGAATCGGGGAGCTGCTTTTGCTCCGGTTTTGCTTGAAACCTCAGCCCCTCTAGATTCAGATCAAATCATCACCCTCGGTAAAAAAATAGGTGAAATTGAATTTTCAGTCCCCATTGAAAATAAGTTTTTGAGTGGCTCAAAGATCTTGAGAGATTTTCGTGTTCAAAATTTAGAGATTAAAATTGAGCAAGAAGGCGCCCATCAATTTGCTATTGTTCGCTATTATCCTTTTTATTCAGGTTTAAATGAAGATAAGGCCCAGGAGAATTACTATCGCGGTATTGATGCCTTTAAGGTTGATGATTTGGATTTGGCAGAGAAATACTTTAATGATGCCATAAAACTTGATCCAAAATATTCTGATGCCTATGAAAGTTTAGGCGTCATGCTGGGGAGGCAAGAGCGTTTTACTGAGGCGATAGTCCTGATGGATGAGTTAAACAAAATTGATCCAACTTCAGTTCTTGCCCATACCAATAAGTCTCTTTACCTGATGAGACTAGGTAAAATTGAAGAAGCGGAACAGGAAAAATCCATGGCGACGATTAAATCTTTTCAACGATTTGGGGATGAAGCCAAATTAAAAGAAAAGATACATGAAGAAAAATTACGTCAGGAAGCCGAATGGAAAAAACGTGAGGAAATGTTCAAGCAAGTTCTAGAAATTGATCTTGAAGATACACTGGCGAACTACGGAATGGGATCGATTGAAGTGGAGAGAAAAAATTGGAAAGAGGCCCAAGGCTACCTGGAAAAAGTCATTCAAGTAGATTCGCTTTATTCTGTCGCCTACCTAGCTTTAGGGAAAGCTTATCAAGGATTAGGCCTTAAAGATCAGGCCAGGCAAACTTGGCAAAAAGGTATTGAAATCGCTGCTCGCAAGGGCGACTTAATGCCGGCCAACCAAATGCAGTTAGAACTTTCAAATCTTTAGAATTTATTTTTTTAGAAATTTTTTTGTGGCAGATTTTAGAGTTGTTTTGAGATTTCGATTATCTGCTCGATGAATTTTAAGTTGTTTCTCAAGTTGAGATATTTTTTTCGAATATTTTTTTAAATACTTTTGCTGTTCTTCAATTAGCTCCCAACCTTGACTTGAAATAAGTTGTTTCTTGTATGCCCACTTTAAATCATTAAAGGTGAAATTCAGCATGTGAAACTCTTCAATCGCTCGCCAAGCCATTTTCTCTTTTTCAGATTCATTAAATGGATAGGAAGTTGTGTTTTGTTGGATTGAGAAGGCCAAATCAGCAAAAAGCTTGAAGGCCCAAAAAAAAGTAAAGTATGCATGATATATTCCCCTCAAGGGCCTTAAAGTTCTTCTCCAGGGACTATAATAGATACAGTCGATGGGCTCCTCAATGAGGTTATCGAGGTTGAGATAATAGTTTAAATGATGATGACCATTTTCGTGAATAAGATCATCCATCAGGTCAACAAAATCTCTATGGTAGAGATTTATCATAGAAGTGCCAGGCAACTCTTGATGAGAGTAACTCACAAACTCTTCTTGGTTGATGGGAATGATGACTTCTGTAAAAGCCGCAAATCTCTCCCATGAAGTGGGTGAGTGAGATTTTATAATCTTAAGTGCAAGCTCAATTCTTGAAGAAAATGATTTCATTTCCTTCATGGAGTTGGTCATAAGTTTGAGCTCTTTGCCATCGAGATGGAGTGTTGCCGCTAGCATTGATGAGATCATGTTTTTCTTTTTTTGATCTCCTAGAGATGTCTGTATTCGATAACTTTTATTAGGATGTGCAGTTTTTAAAATATGAAAATTTCCCAGCGAAACAAGATGCTCATCGAAACACTTCATGGTCTTTTTATTGGCCAGTGAGAGGGAGTTACCTTGATTGAGGGACTTCAAAAAAATGTCAGCAAACTCACTTCGATTCCATCGCTCAAAAACCTCATCATCGATAGACGTGAAGTCTTCATTCACTGAAAGTCTTGATTGATGCTTTAAAAAATAAATAAGGGTTTCAACTTGTTCAATAAAGTACCAGTGAAGGGGAGTGAATTCACTAAAGCCATCGGAGTGAGAATTTAACCATTCACACGTTTTAGTCGGAGCTTCATGATTAAGTTCTTTAATAAGTTTATTAAATCGAGATTTATAGCTACGTTTGAGGCGATTTTTTAATTGAATAAAAGATTTAGAAGAAAAATGCATAAAAAGTGGCTGGGAAGGAGAGACTCGAACTCTCGACCAACAGATTAACAGTCTGCTGCGCTAACCAACTGCGCCACTTCCCAACTCATAGTCAAAAGGTTTGTCATTTATAAACTCCTAAAAATTATTTGTCCAGACATCTTTTTAAAGCTTTAGCTTGCAAATTAGTCGATAAAGGCACTCAAGTTTTTCTCTTTTCTGACCGATAAGGTCAGTTAAGGGGACTTTCGTGTCTAAATCTTATGTTCTAAAAGCGTTAAAAATTCTAAGACTTGAGGAAATCCTTAAGCTTACGACAGCTATTCAGGCAAAATCGGGTCTTCTCAAGAAAGCGGCCGGGCAGGAGCTGATCTCTTGGGACGATGCTTCCAGTAGTGAAGAGGCCAATCAACAGCCCAATACAATTCAGAACTCTCAACAAAAATCTGCCGACATTCTCCCATTTATCAGGCCAGCTGAATCACCAACTCCTAAATCTGCTGAATCACCACAAACCACACTAGAGTCTGACCATGATCAAAATTTAGCAGTCATTTCTAGTGATTTTATGCTATGGCAGCGAGAACTCAGTAAAGACGTAAATACACCACTGCAAAATAAACAGGCCGTGAAGGGATATGCAAAATCGACTGAGATGTACGAAGTCAAAACCATCACACCTGAAGGAAAGGATAAAATTCGATTTGCCTCAACTCAGGGAGTTCTTGTTAATAAAAAACAGGCCTAGGAAAAAGGAATTGCTGTAATTTCTTGAGGAGTATTCAGGCGAAGGGCCTGAATAATTTTAGGTTCAATCAGCAGGGTGCCATCTTCATTAATCATAACTTCAGTTTTAAAGGCCAGGAAGTCATAGTCTGGATGCTCAACTGTCACAAGACAATCTTGAGCTTTTTCAATTTTAAATTCAGTTGAATTGGAGAGTATGCCGTTTATTTTATTTTTTATAAGAGTCACGTCTTTAAGGGGGCATCTGAAATGAGGCCCACCATCAAACGGATCTACTTCATAGGTATATTTAAAGCCAATACTTTCAAGCATTCTTTTCACGGGCTCAGTTTCTTTACCAACTTTCCCAATAGATTCTCTGGCCTCCATCGGAAGCAGAGTCTGATAGATATTTTCAGAGGGGAATAAACTTAAAATAAACTCTTTGTTGTTTCGACTCAAGACATCTGCTTCATGGTAATTCATGTTAAGAAATCTTCTTCCCACCGCCTCCCAGAGAGGAGAATTCCCAAACTTATCCAGGGGAGGCATGAGCTCCGAGTGAATCATAGGTTTGAAGCGGCTTGGATTTTTTGCCATATAGAGAAATCTGACAAATGAAAGTTGCTTCCCTAGTTTATCTTGATGACCTCTGAAGTCTGGATCTAAAATAAGACCACCAATTTCTGTGGGCCCGTTTGTATCAAGACCAAGTTTAAGTGTTCCATGAACAAAGCCAGTATTAATTGTTTGAGAAAATTTTGATTCTTGACCAACAGTCAAAAAGAAATGGGGCTCATGATCAGTTCCATGTTGAGCATGGATCATCGATACACCTAAAACATCTCCGCTAGCATGATCTTCGAGAACAAAAATATAATAATTTTCCCAAAATCTTTTGCTGGGATGGTGGAAACTCTTGATTGAGCTTTCAATTTTCATGCTGATGATATCTTCATCCGCAGGCAAATTGATAAAGGTCATAATCTGACTTAACTTGAAGAGATCTTTTAAATCATTATGTTGAACTGATCTCAAAATAAACATGATTGTCTCCGAGACAAAACTTCTTCTAATTTTTTAAATCCACTCAAGGGAAAATCCCAGCCAGGAATAAAAAGAAAGCCATTTTCAGTGCGTTTCCCTAAAAATCCATCTTCCTCTAAAAAAGATGCTTTTAATGCTAGTGGGTAGTACCCAGGTGAATCTTGTTCTAGCAATAAACCAAATTTTACAAAAAGTGTATGAAAGTGATCATGAAATCTTGGCCATTTTCCTGATTCAGACCATAACTCCGAACTTAACGCATAATCCAACCATAAGGGAAGAAGAACATCTTTAAGTTCCAGGTTATCTTTCTTAACGTGTTGAGAAATATTTTGATGGAGGTGAATAGAACCTAAATGTTCGAAATGAATGATCGCCTCTTGGGGTTTTTGCTGCAGAAACTTAAATATATCTTTCGGCCAGCCAGAAAAATGTTCAGAATTTGAGAAAAGTTTCAATTCCTGAGATTGATAATTAAAACAAGAGATTTTCCAATCCTTCCAAGTCTCTCTTAAAGTAAAACTCTCAGGTGAATTCAAGAAATCTTGCTCGGCCAGGATGAGGGCAGGATGAGACAGGGTGCAGGGTCTTCCCTCCCCAGAAACATTAAATGGAACTTGTTTTGTAGATAATTGAGAAAATAGTCTTTTTGAATACCAATCATCAGAGGCCAAGTTATCACTTCCTATGTTACGAGGTGTCATCTTGTTGTTATCCTTGATTTCTCTCGAGACGCTGAGAGATAATAAAATGTATCAGAGGATATGACCATCGAAAATGCCCTAAAAACCTTTCAAGAGTACTACCAAGCAAAGAATTATACCGATGCTAGAGATCTACTTGAAAAACATTCATCAGATATTGATCCCATCATTTGGCACTACAATATGGGAACAACTCTCGCTCAGCTTGGACTGTATGCTGAAGCTCGCTATCATTTTTTAAAAGCAGAGAGAAAAGGCTTAACCACAGAAAAGCTGATTCAAAGTAAATCATATGTTGAAAGTAAACTTGAAACAGAGAAGTGGGAAAAATCATTAGGTGTTAAAGACTATTTAATTTCAGGCACTCAAATGCTTGCAGAAGGGCCATTGGCCACATTCACACTCTTAATCATTGGCCTGTTTTTAATTTTTTTTAAGAGAATTAAAAATACGAAATCCGTTTATGTATGGATGACAACAATTGGTCTTATCATCATTCTTAATTATGCTATTCATCGAATGCCTTTCAAAATCATGATAACTTCGGCACCTCTATATGAAGGTCCATCCAAAATTTTCATTCCTCGCTCAGAAATTCCTGCAGGCGTTGTGGTTTTAACTTCTGGCCATGAAAATTGGGAAAAAATAATTTATCCTTCACGTTTTGAGGGATGGATCATAAAAACAGAGGCATTGAGAAATTTGGGAGATTAAATGAGTTACGAAAAAGAGATCATGGATAAAATTCAAAACGGAGAAGTTGTTCCGGATCGGTTAGATTTGCCTGTCCTTAAATATTTGTGGGAAGCGAGCCCATTGTATTTTGGTAAAAAAGAAAATTATCATGAGTTCTTTAAGAAAATTTCAGTACTCAGTTCTTTTAGTGATAATGAGATCAGAATTTTTACAAAATTTCTTCACCGCAGAGAATTCATTGCAAATGAAGTCATCTTTAAGCAGGGTGATTCAGGCTACGGATTTTATTTTATTTACGAGGGATCTGTAGATATTTTTGCCAACCATTTGAATGCGAATCCAGATGATAAAGGTGAATTTATTATACGACTTGATCGACGTCAGTATTTTGGAGAAATGGGCCTCTTGGAAGATTTTAATCGTAGAAGTGCAACCGTAGTAGCTCATGAAAATACTGTTCTTTTAGGGATTTTTAAACCAGATCTAGAAAATATGCTTGAGATTTATCCAGTGATTGGAGCGAAGTTTTTAAGAGAGACGGCACTCATTATGGCCAATCGGATGGGTCAATTGACTAAAGAAATTATGGCGCTGAAAAGAAAACTTAAAGAAGTTGAACAACGGATATAAAAATGAATCGGCATTTAAAAACTAAGTTGGTTTTATTTTGTATTATTATTTCCTCCTTAATTGGATTTGCGATTTTATTTCCTCGCCTCACGATGCCCTTTGGTTTTTCCTACATCGTTTTTCTGATGACGAGACCGCTTACCATACTGCTGACGACGGGCCCAGTAAAACAACGACTTTTTTATTTTTCAATCCTCATCCTTGGTTTATCTTTTGCTTTATTCCCAATTTTTGCGGCTTTCTATAATATTGATACGGATTTTAGTCGTTTAACTGAGCAATTACCTGAACTTGAAAAAAAATTACAGGACAAGTTTTTTGTTTTTAAAGTGTATGTGTTTGAACGTTTTGGCTATCGTCTAAATATCGATCCCGTCACTTTCATTATTAAGAAAGTTGAAACGAGTGGGATTTTTTTATTGGCAAAAATCCCAGAGTTTTTGTCTTCATTCTTTGAATGGCTCTTGCTTGTTCCGATGTTTCTTTATTTCTTTTTCTTTCAAAGTCAGAAATTTGGGGCAAATTTTTTGCGTGCTATTCCGAACTCCATATTTGAAAAAGCCTACGTCCTTTTTTCTCAATTTAATTTGAAGTTTGGTGAGTACATAATTGCCAAATTTATTGAAGCAACGATCTTGGGGACCTTTGTCACCATCGGTCTATTGTTTTTGGATTATCCTTACCCTTTCATTTTAGGTTTTGTCGCTGGAGTGACTAATATTCTCCCCTACATTGGTCCTGTGATAGGTGTTGTACCGGCCTTGATTGTTGGCCTTATTTCCAATGACCCGAATATTTCCCTCTTTGGGATGGCGATGGTTTTTCTTGTCGCTAATTTAGTAGACATGGTACTAGTATTCCCTTTGCTCGTTTCAAAAGTTGTAAATTTAAATCCCATGGTCGTTGTGATGAGCGTTATAGTTGGTGGTCAATTGGGTGGTGTTGTGGGGATGATTGTGATTATCCCTTTTATCGCCTTTTTTAAGTTACTTTTTCAGGAGATCTATAAAGATCTTTCGGTACAAATATGATTCAAAAATTAACTGCATTAACTTTATTTTTATTCATCATTTCTTGCTCATCCGATAAGCCTAAAGGTCGTACTGAAGCCGAGGTGCTTTTTAAAGAAGCTGAAGAGCTTGTAAAATCAGAAAGATTTATCCTGGCCACAGAAAAATTAAATACGATCAAAACACAGCACCCTTATTCTTTTTATGCCACTCCAGCTGAGTTACTTCAGGCAGATGTTCTTTTTATGCAAGAAAGTTTTGTTGAATCTGCAGCTGCCTATTTATTATTTAGGGACTTTCACCCAAAACATGAAAGAATCGCCTACGTTATATTTCGAATTGCAGAATCATTTTATAAACAGATCCCTGATACCATCGATAGAGATCTTGAGCCTGCCATAGAGGCGATTAAGTACTATGATGAGGTCATCCAAAAGTATGCCGATTCAAGCTATAAGAAGGATTCAGAGGTTAAAATTGCTAAGGCCAAGGCGATGCTAAGGGATAAGGATATTTATATTGCCGACTTTTATTTTAAAACTAAGCAATATTCACCGGCACGATACTGGTATTTGGATATTCTAGAAAATCATAAGGATGAGAAAACTCGAAAACATGCTATGGCCAGGACTATTATGGCCACTTTTGAGCTAAAAGAATGGCAACCTTGTTTAGATTACATAGAAAAGTTTTACCAATTTGTTGATAAAGACTCTCACTCCGAAATAAAATCAATTAAAAAGAACTGTAAAAATAAAATTTAATGGGGGTTAACTTTGGAAAACATCAAGATGAATGATCTGATGAAAAAGGCCAAAGAGGCTTTTCAGAGAAATGATCTCAAAACGGCTAGTTTATTCCTCAATGAAGTGATTGATCAGAACCCAAACTCGACTGAAGCCTATTTCTATATGGCTAATATTTTCCACCTTCGTGGGGAATTAGGAAAGGCCATCAAGGGTTTTCAGAGAGTCTTAGAACTAGATACTCATCATACCGATGCGGCGATTTCTCTATCAGTTATTTACAATGATATTGGGAAGTATGAGGAAGCCAAGGCCATCTTTGAAAAGGCCAATAATCAGGTGAAAAATACTCAAGGCCAGGGCCTGAGTGATCCTCATTTAAATCGTAAATTCTCTTTAAAGCATTATGAAATAGGGGAAATGTACGCTTCTTATAGTCGCTATGAAGAGGCTTTGTTTGAATATAATAAAGCGGTCAATCTAGATCCAGATAACTTAGAGCTAAGAATTAAGATTGCTAAAACCTACACTAAAAAAGGTTTTACATCCAAAGCCTTTGAGGAATTAAAAAGACTTAAGAATGAACA
>CANEVK010000115.1 GCA_947442115.1 Bacteriovoracaceae bacterium
ATGCCAATCGTCGCACTTCTTCTTTCGATTTGCCTTACAACACAAGTATTAGCTTCCCCGGTTAAAGAATCTTTAAATGAGTTGATAGATCAGTATGAATATCAAATGACAGTTGAATGGGATCAGGAAGATTCTCAATTCCTTCAAAAAACAACTCAAGACTTTTATGAAGAACTTTCTAAACTTTCTCAGAATGGATTAAATGAAAAAGATATTTTAGATGTTCTTTCTAGCAAGTCTTTAGGAGCGGATCGAATTGAGGCGTTAAAACATGCATTAAAGCCACTTACTTCAAAGGCCAATAAGAGTGAAGAGTTGGCGAAAATTATTTCAGAATATTCCAAAGATGTTTATCAAAATGGGGCCAGCTGGAATGGTTCCATTATTGTGATGGCAGGAGTAGGTATTGTTGCCGTATCGCTCTTAGGTTACTCGATTTGGTTCAACTCTACACATAGTTGTGTCGCTTATGCTCAAGGCGAGCGTTGCGGGTGGTATCCTACGTATTATGGTGGCCAATCTTATTATCAATGTTGGGTTGAAACTTACTGCGTTCAGTATGTAAAAAATTAAATCATCTTTAAGTCGGCCATTTTTATAAATGGCCGAAATTTAACATCTAGACCTTCAGAATAACTAAGACCAACCAGTTTCATTTCTTTTAAGTTAAATGTTGAGGATAAATTTTCTTTTATCTCTTCAATTTCAAGGCTTTTTAAATTCCAAGGTCGATGCATAACAATACCACGGTAAATGGTCTTATCTTTAAGAGTGAATAAGGAGTATCTCTCTGTCGCCCAAAAATCAAAACTACAAAAGGGTTTTGCTTGGCCTATCTTTGCCTTTAAATAAAAGTTAGTGTTATTGCGCTCATGTGAGATTTGATAGTCAGTGGAGCTTACTTGGGATTTCATTTTGGAATATTGATAAGGAAGATTAAAAAAAGTTTGAGCGATATATTCACCAAGTCTTGAATCTGTTTCAAGGGTAAAAAAATAAACTCCTTTAATTCCATCGACCTCTACATATGTTCTAATATTAAGTTCCCATAGTTGTGACACCCAGGGAATAGAGGGAAGGAAAGGGAAACGAATTTGTTTCATGAGGAGGGGTACAATTGAAATGACAGCTTGCCCCTCGTGCAAATCAAGCTTGAAGGGAACTTGCGCAGTGATAAGAGATGGATCAATTTTATAGTGCAAGAAAAGAACATGTTTCCATGTTTGCTGAATAACCCATCCTGTCGTTTGAAGGCTTAGGGCCATGTAAATGAGGACCCATTGAAAAAGTGTTCTCGCCCATAACAGCAAGGGATGGGAGATACCAAATATTTCAATACTATTCACAGAAACATAAATATGTATGGGAATGAGCAGAAAAAGATAAACAGCAGAGACTCTGGCACTCGTGTTGAGTGATTTTTTAAAAATAAGTCCTAAACCAAGAATAATTTCAAATAGGCCACTGATAATGATCAATTCTGTCTTAAAGGTAATAGATTCCGGAAAAGCTTTATAAAAGCCTTGAGGGTAAACAAGATGAATTATCCCTGCAAAGAGGAATAAAAAACTAAGACCAAAACGTCTTATCACGTTTGTATTTCTCTCGAAGGATGAGGAAGAAAGGAATCCACCATATCAGGTCATTAAAAATAATATTGATTCCAAAACTCCAGGGGAAACGTTGGTTGATGAGAGCACCTAGAAATCCGATTGGACCGAAAATTTTACCTAGAAAGCCAACAAGGACGATAGGGTAGTGCTTTATTGGGTCTTGAGCAGCAAGCCAATATCCTATTCCATAAACTCCTACAATCATTCCAACACATTGCCATATTTCGGGGTAGTTTGACCGTGGCATTCCAAACAAATCAAAAAATTGATTTGGGAAAATAATGACCAGGGCTCCCCAGAGGATGTTATAGATGGCTGCAAAATGGAGTGAATTCATCTTAGTATTATAAACGAAAACCCAGGAATCTTCCCTCTACATAAACTCAACAATTCGTAAATTTAGCTTAGAATTTCCTCTCTACTAGAGAAAAACTTTATAGAGTTTGTTTTTATGACATCCGCATGACCACTTTCCATTCTTTCTAAAATGTCTGTGAGATAGTGGGCCGAGACAATTCTTGGCATATAAACATAATCTGCGCCCTTGCTATAGAGGTCTCGGGCAACTTCAATGTTATCTGCAGTTACAATCATCTTGGCATGTGGAGCAAGATCTTTAATTGTTTTTAATAATTTTAAGTTTGTTGTGCCTCTTAACATTGAGTCTGGAATAGTAGAGACAATGATTTGTGCCTGCTTAATGTCGATATGGTGAATTGTATCACTATGACCAATATCACCATAATGAACCTGAACACCCTTGGCCTTTAATTTTTTAATGGTCTGTGGATTAAAATCAATGACCTGAATTTCTTGCAGCATCGTTTTAGAATGTCTTTCTTCTATTTCTCTTAGGAGTGAACTGGCTTCTTTGAAAAAACCTAGGAATACGATTTTTGGATGAACTTTTGCTTCATCATTCTCTTCTCTGTCTTTAATATGAAGAAAATCTTTAAAGCCTACTTTTTCGAGGAAAGGATTGAACCAGTGATAGAGGCGATGAGAGTGGGGAATAACAAGAGAGGAAAAGAAGGCCATGATAACGAGAGCGACTATAAAAGCTGAAAGTATTGTTTTAGGTATATGCTTATAAGTCACACCAATTGAAAGAATAACAAGAGAAAACTCAGAGATCTGAGCAAGATTTAAACTAGGTACCAAACTCCCACGATTACCAAATTTTAACAAATGGAGAGTTGGGAAGATCGTCACGAGTCGGCTAAGAATAACAAAACCCATAATCAAAAGAGCTAGCCTCATCATTTCCCAGTTTGGGAATGGAATTTGAAGACCTAGGGCCACAAAGAAAAGTGTGACAAAAAAATCTCTTAAGCTTGAGACCTTAACACTAATTTGAACATGATAGGGAAAGGAGGCAATACAAATTCCTGCAATCAGGGCACCCATCTCAAGAGAAAGCCCTAAAAGGCCGGCCCCTCCAGCAATCGCAAAGCACCAGGCCAAAGCTATTACCAGCATGAGCTCCATGTTCTTACCAATTTTTTCAAACAAGTGGGGCAGCACATATTTTGCAATAAAAAAGGCTGCCAAAATCAGAAGCCCTGCTTTACCTAGGGACAATCCCAGCAGGCCAATTTGAAAATTAGATATCTGCGCTTGCGCAGAAAGGAAAGCAATCGCCCATAAGTCTTGTAAAACCAGAACGCCGAGAGTGATTCTTGAAGTTAAACTATCAAGTTCAACTCGATCAGAGAGAATTTTTACAACAATAATGGTTGAAGAAAGTGAGGCTGCCACTGCTAAATAAAGAAGAGTGTAGTCACCATTTCCAAGATTAAAACCAGCAAGACTAAATGCTCCGAGTCCTAAGAGAAGGCATCCTAGAAATTGAACTATGCCAGTAATAATAACTGCCTTACCCGCTCTCATGAGTTTTTTTAAGTCAATTTCCATGCCTAGGATATACATGAGCAGAATCAGGCCAATCTCTGAGAGCGTAGAAATAGTGTCAGGATCAGTAATGATGCCAAGACCCATGTGGGGTCCTAAGATTATTCCTGCAGATAAGTAACCTAAAAGTAGGGGAAGTCTTAGGAAATATAAAATAATCCCTAAGCAACCCGCAGTCACAATAGAAACTCCTACATCATGTAAAAAAACATGATTCATACTATTGCTCTTAAGCTTTCGTAATATGAATGGAGATTTTTTCTTCTTCTACATCATATTCAATCGCCCCACTCAAAGGCGAAGATGAAATTTCACCTTTAATCATGAGTGTTTCTGATGAGATGTAGGATTTAAATTTTTCAAATACGTTACAGAGTACTTGGCTTCCGTAAACGGCTACATGAATTCTGTCTGCCACATTAAAATTAAGATCTTTTCGTGTTTTTTGAATCCGGTTAACAAGCTCTCTGGCAAGTCCTTCATCGATGAGATTTTGATCAAGTGTACAGTCTAGATCAATTGTGACAAATCTATTCGTTACGGCTTGAGTGCCGGCCTTGGCCGTTCTGAAGACAAGAACTTCTTCACTACTGAATTCGATACCATTAAGAATGACTTTGTGACCGTCTTCAATTTTTTGTACATCGGATGAGCTTAATTTTTCAATAAGAGGTTTAAAAGCTCCCATCTCTTTTCCAAGTTTTTTTCCTAGCACGGGGAGATTGGGTTTTGCCGAAAGAGTGACAAAATCAGACTCATTCGTTTTGTACTCCACTGTCTTAACATTCAGTTCAATTTTAATGTATTCCTCAAGCTTCTTGATCTCTTCAAGAAGACTTGCATCTTGATGAATGACTTGGAGAAGCTTTAAAGGAGTTTTGACTTTGACTCCCTCTTGAATTCTTTTTTGACGACCCAGCATCACCACTTGCGCCATTCGGTCAACGGCAGTTTCAAGAGTAGAGTTAATCCGATCTTCTTGTGCTTCCGGATAGGAACATAAATGAACTGATTCCTCTGTTTTACCACCAAATTTTTTCATATCTTGGTAGATGTAATCAGCAATGAACGGAGTGAATGGGGCCATTAAGCGTGAGAGGCTCTCAAGAGTCGTATAAAGAGTTGAGTACGCAGCATTTTTATCAGCGCTTAATCCCTCTTCCCAAAAACGTCTCCTATTAAGGCGGATATACCAATTGGTTAGATCCTCAATGAAAGCAAAAAGCTCAGGGACAACGTTATAAAGGCGATAGGCCTGCATTTCGTGATTAACATTTTTAATGAGTGTTTGAAGTTTAGATAAAACCCAACGATCAAGAATATTATCTGAAGGAGTTTGAGTTGAACTGACTTTCCACCCATCGACAGCAGCATAAGTTGAAAAGAATTTATAAGAATTAAACCATGGCAGAAGCGCCCGACGTACCATGTCCTTAACGCCATCATCAGTAAAACGAAGTTCTTCTGCTTTAACAAGACCTGAGTTAATGAGGAAAAGTCTTAATGAATCTGCTCCGAATGTGTCAATAAGCTCATCTGGTGGAGTATAGTTACGAAGACGCTTACTCATCTTCTTTCCATCTTTGGCCAGTACCATTCCGTTCACAATCACATTTTTAAAGGCAGGTTTATCGAATAAGGCTGCAGATAAAACAGTTAATGTGTAAAACCAACCACGGGTTTGATCGAGGCCTTCAGCAATAAATTCGGCAGGGAACCCCTGTTTAAACACCTCTTGATTTTCAAATGGGTAGTGAAGTTGAGCATAAGGCATTGATCCTGATTCAAACCAGCAATCGAGAACTTCCGGAATTCTTCTATATGTGCCTTCCTCTCCAGGAATTGAGAACGTCAAATCATCAACGTACTCACGATGCAGATCTTTGAGTTCCACACCAGTATATTTTTTGAGATCTGCGATGGAGCCCATGCAGATCGCTTTACCATTTTTATCATTGATCCAGATAGGAAGTGGGGTTCCCCAGACACGACTTCTGGAAATCGCCCAGTCTCGCGCATTTTCAAGCCATTTTCCAAATCGGCCTTCTTTAATCGTTTCAGGCACCCAAGTAATTTCTTGGTTGGCCTTAATCATTTTATCTTTGATTTTTTCAACAGCAAGATACCACTGAGGCATGGCGCGATAAATCAGTGGAGTATCGGTTCGAGGACACATTGGATAACTGTGGACAAGCACTGACTGATGAAAGAGTTGTCCACGCTCTTTTAAATTTTTGATAATGTCTTTATCAGCATCTTTAATTTGCATGCCTGCAAAGTCTTTAATCTCTGAGGTAAACTTCGCAGAGATATCTAAAGGGACAACAACTTCATTTAGCCCTGCAGCCTTCATTACGCGGTTATCATCTTCACCAAAACCTGGGGCCTGGTGAACAATACCCGTACCATCAGTCGTCGTAACATACTCATCATTGAGCATCACAAAATAGCCATCTTTTTCAAGGTGACTGAAGTAAGGGAAAAGTGGTTCGTACCTTTCACCTTTTAATTTTGCACCCGGAAAGGATTCTATTTCTTCGTACTTGAATTGTTTTTTGTAGGACTCAAGACGGGCCCGCGCCATGATGATAAAAATATTTTTATCTAAATCTTTAACTTTAACGTACTCAATTTCTGGATGAACACAAAGAGCAAGATTTGAAGGAAGAGTCCAAGGTGTTGTGGTCCATGCTGCAAAATAAGTGTTCGGATCTTTCTTAGTTCGGAACAAAATAGTCACAGCTGGATCTTGAATGTCCTGATAGTTCTGACCTGCTTCAAAATTTGAAAGAGCAGTTTGAAGCGCAGGAGAGTAAGGAACAATTTTATTGCCCTGGTAAATGAGGCCTTGATCCCAAATAGATTTAAAAACCCACCAGACTGATTCCATGAAATTTAAATCCATGGTTTTATAATCATTTTTAAAATCAACCCAGCGACCAAGTCTGCCGATTGTTTTTTCCCATTCATTCACATAGCGATCAACAATTCCTCGGCATTCATCATTATATTTTTTGACTCCATGTTGAGCGACAAAGTCTGAAGCCGACATGCCAAATTTTTTATCAATTTCTTGTTCGATGGGTAGACCATGGCAATCCCATCCAAAGCGACGGTCAACATAATAGCCATTCATTGTAAAATAGCGAGGAACCACATCCTTGAGGGTGGAAGCTACGATGTGACCGTGATGGGGGAGTCCAGTGGCAAAAGGAGGCCCATCGTAAAAAATATAATTCTTTCCAGATCTGGTTTTATCGAGTGATTTTTTGAAAATTTGAGACTCGTTCCAGAATTTAAGGATGTTTTTTTCGGCCTCAACGAAGGAAAAGTTATCGGCACTAGGTGCTGTTTCACGTGGTTCCATGGGGAAAACTCCGGGCGAATAGGTAAATTAAGCCATCAATCTAGCAGAAACTCTTAAAATCGTAAATTTTTAGGTCGGTTTTCCGAGAAGAAAAGCAGAAGAAAATCTTATGCTTAAACTAATTTTGTCAGCTTTTGCTCTGAGTCTATCTACCTTTCAATATTGTGCTTTAGCACAAACTCAAAGAATTGATGAATTTCGAGAGTTGCATGTTGAGGATATATTAGAAATTGAAACTGATGAAATGGTAGATTCCAATCAAGAAATTTTGCCAGAACTCAAGGGGTTTCAGAAGTTTACATCTCCAGATCACCATGAAAAATCTGATTGGAAAGTCACAGAGAAAGAAGTTGAAGTCGATACTAGGCCTTTGAAAGGTCAGTTGTATTCGTTAATTCCCTGGTCAACACAGAAGCCTGAGGATTATTTGAGTATTGAGAAATGGATGGCCGATAGATCGTTTAAAGATAAAAATCCAGATTGGAAGATCCGACTTCGTGAATTAAGTCAAACTGAGACTTTAGGGAAAATGATTCAATGTCGGGGGACCTGTGAGGTCTTTAGGGGATCCAATAAGGCCAATGTCCAACATCTTTCAACATTAATTGAGGGGGATGAGTTAAGAACAGGCTTAAACTCATCGGCCTGGGTCTTTCTCCTGGATGGAAGTTTACTGCGGTTAGGGGCGGAAACTTCAATAAGTCTCATAGAGTTTAATCTATCGGATAAAGCGGCATTTCATTTTTATCGACTTAATCAAGGCCATGTATTTTGGCATTCTCGCAGTCAAAATGAGTATATGGCAGACACAGCTCCAGAAACTGACTCTTTTAACTTACCTCTACTTATTAAAGAGGCCAACCAAGCCTATTTTGAAAGAGAAATATTTAAATCTCAAAATGATTTTGAGCGGAGTTTAGAGTTTGTTAAACTCGATGACTCTGCTGCTTTGAAACAAGTTACAAATTTAAACGAATTAAAATTAAAAAATAACAAAATAGGACTCTTACCATCTCGCATGATGATGATCGCTCCCAATGTGAGCCTGCTTTCTGACGGAGCCTCACTAGACTTAATTTACAGAGTCGGTGGAAAATCTTATTTAAAAAAAAGAAGCAATATTGAAAATCAGAATGTAAAGATTCAACTGAGGGGATATTCTCAAACTGATGTCTCTGAATTGACTGACTCCTCATGGTTTGAAGTTGCAGAAAACGGAAGAAATTTTTCTAAAGCCCAAGAGGATTTAGGTTACCTCGAGATTACTGAGTTATTAACTAAAAGGATTAGAACAATCGAGTATGCAAGAGAATTATGGATTGAAAAGTATGTGGCACCAATTGTGGCACATCTTACTCATAAGGATAAAATAGCCGTTCAATTTGGATACAAAATGTGGGGCGATGAGGG
>CANEVK010000116.1 GCA_947442115.1 Bacteriovoracaceae bacterium
AAGGATCCAGAACACAAAAGAAAAACAATTGGAAAAACTTTTATTGAAGTTTTTGAAAATAAAGTTCACGAGTTTGAAAAAAATCACGGAATTAAATTTGATTATCTTCTTCAGGGAACATTGTACCCTGATGTGATTGAGTCCATTTCGCCTCACAAAAAAGGCGGAAAATCAGTCACGATTAAATCTCACCATAATGTAGGTGGTTTACCAGAGAGGATGAAGTTAAAGCTTCTTGAGCCTCTAAGATATCTTTTTAAAGATGAAGTTCGAGCGATGGGTTTAAGTCTTGGGCTAGAGCGTGATTGGGTTTTTAGGCATCCATTTCCTGGGCCAGGAATTGGTGTTCGGGTTTTGGGCCAACTTTCAAAAGATTCAATTCGAAAAGTTCAAGAATCAGATCAGATTCTTTTTGAAGAGCTTAAATCTCATCAACTCTATGATTCTACCTGGCAAGCCTTTACTGTCCTTTTGCCTGTAAAAACAGTTGGGGTAAAAGGCGATGGACGGGCCTATGAGGAAGTCATTGCATTAAGAATGGTAAACTCCCAGGACGGCATGACTGCATCAGTAACAGAGTTGCCATGGAGCTTTCTCACCAGAGTCTCTTCCCGAATATGTAATGAGGTGAAGGGGGTGACCAGGGTCGTTTATGATATCACCTCAAAACCTCCAGGAACAATTGAGTGGGAATAAAGACTAGCTCAGTAATCCAAACTTTTTAAAAAATGCTTTGATTAATTTTGCTCCATCTTTTTGAACAAGCTGAATCTCATCATCTGTTAGATTTTGAATATCAGTAAGACAAAAAGAATGGGAGCATTCTGGGTGCCCTTGAGTTCCCATGAAAGGCAAGTCTTTATGGATGATGATATCATTTTCAAGACCTTCACCAATAGATAAAAGATCTATTGGGAGATTTCTCACAACTTGTTTATGGGTAACACCAAGGTTTAATTCTTCTCCTGAGGCTAATTCTCCAAAAGATTGAGTCATTCTCATTTTTCTTAAACCAGTAATTTTAATTTCAGATTCTGAAAAATAATTCACCTCGGCTCCGAAGGCATGGCAAAGCAGTTGGTGACCAAAGCAGCATCCTAAAACAGGTTTGCCTTTTTTAAGTTCATCTACCATGAAGTTCGCCAAAGGAAAGTGCCAGGGAAGTTTTTCATGAACATGGGATGCTGATCCTAAAATGATGTAGGCACTTGCCTTGTTGGTTTCCTCAAGCAAGCTCTTAAGACCTGATTGAGATGGGGTATGGTAGGTACAAGGTAGGCCTAATAATTCAACCAGTCGATTAAAGCATGGAACGGCTGGCGAAACGACATAGGGGTCAATAATTGCAATTTGCTTCGTCATTCTGGGGTCCTTATGGTAGAAAAGGAAAATGAGAAAACTATTATTCCTTACAATTCTTTTTGGTTGTACCCACAAGTATGCCGATTATGATCTTATCCGCAAAGTTGATTTTAATAAAACAACTTATGAGAGACCGATACCTGTCACTCAGGTGATAGCCTTGGGAAATGATCAGATTGAGCAATGCTTTAATCAATGGTTATTTTTTAGTAATGCTGAAAAAGAAAAAGAAAACAGGACCGAAGAATTTGTTCGGGCCCTGTGTCCAGGTAAAGACTACTTAGTTCAGGCTTCATTTACAGAATCATGGTGGACAACTATTTTTTTTAGTCGTGCCTGTTTAAAGATTAAAACTTTATGTGGTGATGCCAGATCAAAGAATTAATTCCTCTATGAGAAAAATAGTCTTACTTCTTTTTTTATTCTTTTTATCTTTTAAGGCGATCGCTAACGGGACGGTGAGTGAAGTTATTCACCCTGAAGAAGTTCTGGTTGATATTTTTGACTCTACAAATATTGATATTGGCAGCAGGGTTATCTTTTTTTCTCGTAAACTTAATCGTCCTATTGCTTTTGGTGTGGTCAAAAAGTTTAACACTAAATTAACTCCCCAAGAGGCGCTCGTAGCCATCGATGAGGTATTTGAAAATGCCATCATCATGAAAAAAGATATTGTGTATCCTTTGGATTTTAAATTATTAAAAGAAAAACAAGTTCCAGGTTTTACTTCTTTAACTTTGCATGGAGACGACTCCATACCTGCTCGTTATAAGGAGCTTGCCTATTTCGGAGTCTTTACAGCCGAAGGTCATACCCTCGATGCTAAAGAATTTCTTTTAAGTCCTTTCCAACTTCAATACGGTTTAATGAATGATCTAGGACTTAAAATGTCCAATGCTCTTTGGCTTGATGGTTATGCCAATCTTGGACTTAAGTATCGTCTCTTAAGACAAAAATATGCTCGCATGACAGTGAATACGATGGGGGCCTATAAAATTCAGAGTCAAGACTATATTTGGCAGGTGGGAGGTGTTGTTAGTCTTCCAGCGAATGCTAAATTCCAGAATCATCTGATGATTAACATTACACTAGACCCTCAGTTTTCAGAGGCCCATGCTACAAAAGGCCTTGGGCTTTTTCAGGACTCTGATATTCGAAGCATTACAGAGTATATGACCAATGATTGGAATCGAATTTTATATGGTCCAACTTATAACGTTGAATTACAGACATTTGGTGGAACACTCTCTTATATGTGGATCTGGGACTCTTTTCATACGAGCTTAGGTCTTGCGACGAAGGATTTTTCTAATCTCGTTGTAGGAAAGACTGGTTACTACTACGTCTATGATCTTTTTTGGCGCTTTTAAAATTCATCAAAAGATTTGATCCCAGTAAATTCAGATTTCTCAGTTCCTTCTCTCAAAAGATGAGTGACTCTCATTCCTGCTTCTTGAGCCGCCGCTAATTCTTGAGGGATATCAGAAAAGAAATGAATGTCTGAAGGTGATAAGTTGGTTGCCTTAGATATATTTAAATAAGAGGCACCATCTCTTTTCATACCAACTTTTGTATCAAAGAAGTAAGAGATATAAGGCGTTAAGTCACCGAAGACGGAGAATCCAAAAATCAGTTTTTGAGCGTGAACAGAGCCTGATGAGTAGATTCCAATCATGCTATTTTGAGCAATTATTTTTTTAAAGAAGGGCAAAACATCAGAGTAAAGATGACCTTTGAAAGCACCATTTGAATATCCTGAATCCCAAATGAGTCCCTGAATTTGCTTGAGAGCAGGATGCTTTCTATCTGTGGTAATCCAGAATTTTAATTTTTCGATGACTTCTGCTAAAGACAATTCCTTGCCTTCCTCTTCACTTACTGTCTGAATGACTTGATTGATGGCTTCAATTACCGGTGCCATGTTTTTATGGCCTAATATAAATTCTTCCATCTTTTCAAAAGAGTAAGGGAAAAGGACTTTGTGTACAAAATGAATATCTGTGGTCGTACCTTCAATATCAAAAAGATATAGCTTAGTCATTTGTGTACTTCTTTTCAGTGCCGCTACCAGTATAGTTGGCCACCCAACCTTCAGGGGTTTGGAACACTCTAATGGCTTTAACGTGATATTTTGGAGCTAAATCAAACCAATGTGGGCAGCCTTTAGGAACAGAAATAAAATCTCCTTTTTGACAAAGGAGACGGAGAATTTCACCACGGCTTTCCAAATTAAAAAAGAACTGCCCCTCACCATCGACAAAAAATCTGACCTCATCTTCTGCATGAGTATGTTCCGATAGAAATTTTGACCTAATCGCTTCAATGTTTGGGGTTTCTTTGTGAACATTAATGACATCAGCATTAATATAGCCATGCCTTTTCATATATGGCCCTAATTCATGCTCAAATGCCTTCAGAATTGTTTCTTGAGAGTCTGAATCTTTAAGTGGGTAATCCGTCTTCCATTGCTCAAAAATAATCCCACGTTCGTTCATGAATTTTTTGATTTCTGATGGGATGGTGATTTCTTTTTTGATGGGATCTAAGATTGTTAGGATGGCCATTTAGATTTTCCTCATTTGTTTGGTGCACTCAAAAAGAAATTCGAATGTTTCAATCTGGCGCTTAGTTGTAGGGATATCTTTGCCCCAAGTATAAAGGCCATGACCTTCAATTAAAAAACCATGAATCTTAATATCTTGATTAAAAAAGGGGTCTAAATGAAAGAGAATATCCTTCATATCCTGTGAGTTGGGAACTATCGGTATGATGGTCTTAGTTTCATGGGTCTTGTTACCCTCAAGACCCTTTTGGATTTCATAGCCTTCAAATTGAAGAAGTTTTTCGTGGGCAAAAACTCTGGAAAGAACAGTTCCGAGAACTGAGTGTGTATGAAGTACGCAATTGATCTTAGGAAATTTTTGGTACAAATACGTATGAATCTCGGTTTCAGCAGAGGATTTGACGATTGAAGGATTAAAGGGGGGGAGCAGCTGTCCTTTTGGATCAATCAAAATGAAGTCATTTAAGTTGAACTTAGATTTATCAACCCCTGAGCGAGAAATAATTATTTTCTCAGGATTTGAAGTCTTAACCGAGTAATTTGTTGAGGTTGCGGGAGACCAACCTTTTTGGTTAAAGAATAAAATGGTGTCTAATAACTCTGAGGCAAGAGTTTTCTGTATTTCATCAAGCATTGGTGCCCTTTTTTTGATGATTTTCGTACCGCGAATGCTCTATTTTTCAAAGAAAAAAAAGCGTTTTAGTGCTGCGTCATGGGTGTTTTATTTGAATCCTGGAAGATCTTTTTTTAGCTGTAACAACTTGATGCTTTTTCACTCATAAAATGGTTATCTAGTGTGCATAGATTACACCAAATTTCAGTGAGGATTTTCATGAAAAACCCCTTCCTCGGAAGTGATTTTCACCAAACCCGTCAAGAGAGCTTTGTTCACCTCCATTTGCATACACAATACTCACTTTTAGATGGTGCCATCAGACTAAGTGATCTTTTTAAAAGGGCCAAAGAATTAGAGATGCCTGCCATCGCTTGTACCGATCATGGAAATATGTTTGGTGGGATTGATTTTTATACTCGGGCGCTTTCAGCTGGAATAAAACCAATCCTTGGTTCTGAAATTTATTTCACACCAGGATCACGTCATGATCGTCGCGCCCCAAAAAATTTAAAGACTCTCGATTCGCAAGATGAGGTCGAGGGGAAACATCAAATACATCACTTAATTTTGCTCTGTAAAAACCTCACGGGTTATAGAAATCTATGTAAGCTCCTCTCAAAGGCTTATCAAGAAGGTTTTTATTACAAGCCTCGGGCCGACATGGAACTTCTGAGAGAGTACTCTGAGGGATTGATAGCCACAACGGCGTGTCTTAAGGGAGAGGTTGGATACAACCTTTTTACAGGCCAGGATGAAAGAGCATATCAAGCTGCCATGAAGTTTAGAGAGATCTATCAAGATGATTTCTATCTTGAAATCCAGGAGAACGGTATTCCTGAGCAGGCAGATGTTAATCAAAAGATCATTTCTTTTGCTAAGGAACACTCTATTCCACTTGTTGCGACAAACGATTGTCACTATTTAACTCGTGATGATTCTGCAGCTCAAGAAGTGTTGATGTGTGTTCAAACTGGTAAAACACTGGAAGATGAAAAGCGCATGAAACTCACGACCACTGAGTTTTATTTCAAATCTGCTCAAGAAATGAGAGATGCTTTTCATTACATCCCTGAGGCCTGTAACAATACTCTTAAAATAGCAGATGCCTGTAATCTAGAGATCCGTTGGCAAGATGAGAAGGGGAAACAAATTTATCTTCTTCCTAAGTTTGAAATTAAAACTCAGGAAACGGAAGATGAATTTTTTGCTCGTTTATCTCATGAAGGACTTCAAGAGCGTTTTGATGGCCCACATTTTAAGCAACTAGTCTCTCAAGCAAATTGGGAAACAGAATTAAAGCCCCAGTACCTAGATCGATTAGAAGTCGAGGTCGGTCTCATTAAGCAAATGGGTTTTACGGGCTATTTTTTAATTGTATCTGACTTTATTCAATGGGCGAAGGCCAATGGTATTCCAGTCGGGCCAGGCCGAGGATCTGGTGCAGGTTCAATTGTTGCTTACGCCCTCAAAATTACCAACGTTGACCCAATTCCTTATAATCTTCTTTTTGAGCGATTTATTAACCCTGAACGAATTTCAATGCCGGATTTTGATATCGATTTTTGCCAAGATCGACGTCAGGAGGTCATTGAGTATGTGACAAAAAAATATGGTGAAGATCGTGTAGGACAAATTATTACATTCGGTACTTTGTCGGCAAAAGCGGTTTTGAGAGATGTCTCTAGAGTATTTGCTCTCCCATATTCTGAAGCAGATACACTTGCCAAGCTTGTTCCTGAAGAACTTGGAATTGAATTGCAGGAAGCGATTGATAAAGAACCAAAGCTTAAAGAACTTGAAGATCAAGATCCAAAAATTCGTCGCATCCTTCAAATTTCTAAACGACTAGAAGGTCTCAATAGACATGCGGGTATCCATGCGGCCGGAGTGATCATTACTAATGAACCACTGGTGACCTATTGTCCACTCTTTAGGGGTGCCAAAGGTGAGCAAGTTGTTCAGTTTGATAAAGATTTTTCAGAAAAAATTGGTCTTGTTAAATTTGACTTCTTGGGACTTAAAACTCTCACTGTTATTTCTAATGCGTCTAAACTTATCCAACGGGATATAAAACCCGATTTTGATATTGAATCGATTGATTACAATGATGCTTCTGTTTATGAAATGATCTCTGATGGTCATACGGTTGGAGTTTTCCAACTTGAATCAAGTGGTATGCAAGATCTTTGCAAAAGGATTAAACCAGGTTCAATTGATGATATCACCGCCATTAATGCTCTCTATCGGCCAGGACCGATGGGTTCAGGCATGCACTTAGAATTTGCAGAAATTAAAAACAAAATCAATGGAAAAACAGAACAATATGCCTTTGAGGAACTGAAGCCAGTTCTCAAAGATACCTATGGCATTATTGTTTACCAAGAGCAGGTGATGAACATTGCTCGAGTTGTTGCTGGATATTCTTTGGGTCAAGCGGACATGTTAAGAAGGGCCATGGGTAAAAAGAAAGCCGAAGAAATGGCGATGCATAAGGAAATCTTTCGTAAAGGTGCCGTTGATAGAGGTTACAATGAGGAAAAAGCCATTACGCTGTTTGACCTCATGGAAAAATTTGCAGAATACGGTTTCAACAAATCTCACGCGGTTGCATATTCTGTGGTTGCTTATCAGACAGCCTTTCTAAAACGCTATTATTCAGCTCAGTTTTTTGCAGCTTTACTTGGTACTGAAATTAACAATAAAGAAAAGATCACGGCTTATATCCAAGAAGCCAAAGAGTGGGGAATAGATATTCTTCCTCCAGATGTGAATGAGTCCCTTTGGTTATTCAACGTTATTGGTGACACGATTCGTTTTGGTCTAGGGGCCATTAAAGGCGTAGGCGAGGGAGCTGTTGAGGATATCGTTAGGGAAAGACAAGAAAATGGCCCATTCAAAGGCTATGTCGATTTTTGTGAAAGAGTAAGCTTGAAGTCAGTCAATAAAAGAGTCATGGAGTCTCTGATAAAAGTAGGAGCCTTCGATAGCTGTGAGAAGTTTAACAGGAAGACACTTCTAGATAATATGGAGTTTATTGTCGCCTTCGCTGAAAAGAAACAAGAAGAAAAAATGATGGGGCAAACCTCACTCTTTGATATGGGTGGGGCAGCTCCTTCATCTGAAGAACAACTAAGTATTGCAGAGTCTCAAGAGTTTGATGAAAAACAAAAACTCTCATTAGAGGCAGAGCTTCTAGGTATTTATGTCTCTGGTCATCCTTTAATGCGCTTTAAAGATATCATGGGGAAACTGACGAGTATGTCTCTGGCGGCTATCCAGGAAGTCCCAACAGTGGCCAAGCCGGAGGGGTTTAATCCTAAGATGCGTGATGAGAATGATCCCACAAAACGCAGCATGGTCATCGCTGGAATGGTCACTGAAAATAAAGTCATTATGACCAAGAAAGGTGACAAAATGTCTTTTGTCACACTCGAGGATCTATCAGGCAAGATCGAGTGTCTTTTCTTTCCTAAGGTTTATGCTGAATACCAACAATTTTTAATTGGCGATGAGCCACTTCTGCTACATGGATACGTGAGTTTGTCTGAAGATCCTAAAAAATTCTTCCCTAATAAAGTCACTCTCTTGAAAGATGAAACTGATGATCGTGTGACTTCAGTTCGAATAAATGTGCCTC
>CANEVK010000117.1 GCA_947442115.1 Bacteriovoracaceae bacterium
AAGTAAAGAACAGCTCAAAGGTGAATTTCCAGGTCTCTGATGTATCCCAGCTTCCCTTTTCAGATCAAGAATTTGATGTGGCCACAATATCTTTTGGTATTAGGAATGTTGAGAACTTAGAGCTTTCTTTGAGAGAACTCTCAAGAGTCAGTCAGAACCTCTTTATCCTAGAATTTGGCACTCCCAAAAATAGTCTTTGGAAGAATATATATTTTTCTTCACTCAAAATGTATTTCCCAATTCTTTCGATTTTAACCAAAAGATCAGATGCCTACGATTATTTGATTAAATCATCAGAGCAATTTCCGAGTGGAGAATTTTTCTGTTCACTCATAAAAGAAAATACAACTTTTAAAGATGTTAAATGCATACCTCTATTTGGCGGTATCGCTTACATCTATCAAGCTAAGAGGTAAACATGATATCCCCTACTTTTAATAAAAATGAATGGAACGAAGTCACAAATTTTAATTTTGAAGATATTACACTTCACAAAGCTAAGAACACGGGTGCAGTAAGGATTGCTTTTAATCGGCCTGACTTACGAAATGCTTTTCGCCCATTAACCGTGGATGAGCTCCTCATTGCCTTTGAATGGGCCCATCGACAAAATGACGTCGGGGCCATCCTTTTAACTGGAAATGGGCCTTCATCGAAAGATGGGGTTTTTTCATTTAGCGCGGGAGGAGATCAAAATGTCAGAGGCAGTACGGGTTATGACTATCAAGATAAGGCAGACTTCAGGCATGGAAGGCTTCATATCCTAGAAGTTCAACGTATGATTAGATTCATGCCCAAAATAGTTATTGCCGTTGTACCAGGTTGGGCGGTTGGGGGTGGACACTCTCTCCATTGTGTTTGTGACCTAACGATTGCCTCAAAAGAGCATGCCCTTTTTCGTCAGACAGATCCTGATGTTGCAAGTTTTGATGGTGGATACGGATCGGCGTATCTTGCACGTCAGATAGGCCAGAAGCGGGCCCGTGAGATTTTTTTCTTAGGTAAGTCATATAGTGCACAAGAAGCTTTTGAGATGGGTATGGTGAATAAAGTTGTCACACATATGGAGCTTGAAAAAGAAGCTCTGGATTGGGCAAAAATCATCTGCTCTAAATCTCCGACTGCCATGAAGATGCTTAAATTTAGTTTTAATCTAGTAGATGATGGTCTTGTAGGGCAACAAATCTTCGCAGGTGAAGCCACTCGCCTCGCCTATGGGACTGAAGAGGCCAGAGAAGGTAAAAATGCCTTTTTAGAAAAAAGAGAGGCTGAGTTTCAAAATTTCCCTTGGGTGTATTGATGACTGATAAACAGGAATTTTTATTAAAATGGTTGGGTGATGCCTTCTTTGAAATGGGTGCTTTCACTACGTCCAAAAACAGCCAAAATCTCATTTTGGGAAAAGGTGGATTTTTTTGTGAAGAAAAAATTTCTAACAATGATCGTTTCTTTTATATCAAAGAATTCTATCGCCCTAAATATTACTATTATTATCCTGAGATTCTACTTGAGGTCCAGAAACAAGATGTTGAGCTGGCGTTAAGTCAATTTAAGGCCCTTGAAATTAACGTTGAAAAGGATGAGAACTACGACGAGATTTTCAGGGATGATTTCAAAGATTTAAAATCATTACTCGATGATCACTTCAAAAAAGCTGTCTTGGTTTCTTCTGAAAAAATAAAAGTAAATAACATCCAAGAGTCTAAAAGAAAAATTATTTCGAAAGCGATATCTACTGATATTGGAACGCCCTATGGGATTTGGATGAATGGGTATGGAATTATAGGTTCTACTCCAGAAATTCTTTTTGAATGCCATGAAAATAAAATTCACACATTTGCCCTTGCCGGTACAGCAAAGAAAGGTGATGAAAAAAAATTATTAGATTCCTCAAAGGATAAAAAAGAGCACAATCTAGTCATCGACAATATTGTTCAGTCTTTGTCGCCTTTCTGCTCTAATGTTACCACTGCTGAGACTATTGTCGCCCCCTTCTTTAAAATGATTCACTTGAAAACAGATATTTGTGGTGATTTAAAAAATAATCTCATTATAGATGACTTGATCAATAACCTTTCGCCAACTGCTGCCTTGGGTGGTTATCCGAAATTGGAAGCAACAAAATTTCTTGAAAACACCCGTTACTCCAAGCAGTTCCCAAATCGCTTTTTTGGTTCTGTTTTTGGTTTTAATGATCAAGACACTCATCGCGCTCTCGTGATGATTAGAAATATTCAACTTATGGGTGATGAAATCATCATTGAATCTGGTGTTGGTATCATCAAAGAATCAGAATTCGAACATGAGCTCAATGAAATAAAACTCAAACGAGAGACCGTAAAAGAAATGTTTTTATGAGACTTTCAGATCTAAAGCATGTTTATTTTTGTACAGGTGCAAGGAATAATGATCTCCTCGAGCATTTTAATCCAGAAAAATTAAGCTTTGAAATAGATGAAAGAGTCGCGTCTTTTAAGGCATTGGGTAGAACAAAACTTCATCCAAGTCCAATAGCTGTTTGCACAACTTCCGGAACGGCAGTCTCAGAATGTCTCTCAGCTCTACTCGAGGCTTTTTATAGTGATCTCCCTCTACTCCTTATTACTGGTGATCGTCCTAAAAGAATGCATGGGAAGGCGTGTCCTCAAACAGTTGATCATGAAATCCTTACCCGTGGACTTCGTAAATCTTACCTTGAGGTTGAGCTATCTGAACTAAGTGACATTGATTTGTCCTCTTTAATTTTTCCTGCTCATATAAATGTGCTGATTGAGAAAAAAAATGAGATTCCCAAATTTCAACCGAACTCCTATGAATCCTCTTGGACTGGGTTTGAGCAATTTATTCATGAAAATAAGTCACCATTGATTTTAGTCAGTCATGAAAATAAATCCATGTTCCCATTGGTTGAGAAGCTTTGCTCAACGGGTCTTCCCGTTTATGCGGAAATCTTAAGTGGCGCCCACAGTTTATCAACAATAAAAAACGAAAAGGATCTCCTCATTGCTTTGAAGCGTGGAGATTTTTCAAGTGTCATTCGAATTGGCCACACTCCTCTCACTAAGGTTTGGCGTCTTTTAGAAGAGAGACCAATTCCTCAATTTAGTTTTGATGAAAGAGGTTTTCTTGGACTTTCTTATGGATCAGTTCTGCCCTTTAGCTCAGATGAACTTATGAAAAACGATAATTTTTGGGCCATGCTCAAAAATTGTTTCTCCCTGGCCCCCTCTGATACGACTCCGGCCTTAATCCAGAACTTATTAAAAAAGTATCCTTATTCAGACATGGCGATGATTTCTCAAATCGAAAAAATCATCGGGGATGATGCGATTGTTTATCTTGGAAATTCACTCATCATAAGATTCTATGAGCTGGTGAATACTCGACTTCGTTCATTTTATGGAAATCGTGGAGTGAATGGCATTGATGGACAATTATCGACAGCAATTGGTTTAGCGGCCTCCACTGAAAAGACGGTCTATTGCATTTTAGGTGATTTAACAACCTTATACGATCTTTCTGCCCTAAGAGATATTCCAGATAATTTGAAGCTTATAATCATAAACAATAAGGGCGGAAGGATTTTTCAGACCCTTCATTTAAATACCAAGTTAATTCTTGAACATGATGGTGATTTTGGTCCCATCGCAAAGGCTTTTAATCTCTCTTATGCAGTCGACGACTTAGCATCTTTAAATAAGGTAAAAGTGCTTGAGCTTATAACTGATCCGGACCAAACGATGGCCTTTCTCAAGGAGTGGGAAACATGATTCATTTTTTTCATGGTCAGTTTGATCATCCTACCATTTGGAATAATTATAAATTTTTGGATCATTCCTCTAAGTCATACAACTTGTATGATCTTTCAACTGAAGAGCTGGAAAGGACTGTAACCGGGCCAGAAGATATTCTGGTAGGTTATTCATTGGGTGGAAGAGTTGCTCTCAAAATTGCCACTCATAATCATTTTAATCTTAAAAAGCTTATTCTTTTGAGCTCTCATCCTGGTTTAGAATCTCAAGAAAGAAAAGAAAGACTTCTTTGGGAAGAAGAAATCCTATTAAGGATGAGAACGAATTCTCTAGATGATTTTTTTGATTTTTGGAACACTTTACCGCTCTTTTCTCAATCGACTCACTACCGTCCTATAGATAAGGCGTATTTTAAAAAATCAATTAGTTTGTTTGATAATAATCGCTTATCAAATCAACCCAGTTTTATGAATGAGATGGTTCAGTTCAAAGAAAAAATTCTTTATGTGTTTGGCTATCAGGACAAAAAATATTCTGATATTGCCTGGAGCCTTGCTTTAAAGGGAATTGAAACCCTTGGGATTCAGTCTGATCATCGCGTTCATTTACATAAGAAAAGCATTCAAGAAATCATTAAAAGAGAGCTCGAAATATGAAAAATTTTATTATGGCCATGCGACCAAAAACGTTACTTGCAAGCCTCATTCCTCCCCTCGTCAGTTTCATTTATTATGTTGGTCAGTCACATGAAACTCCTTATTTGATGCTCATTTGCTGTTTAGTCAGTGCGCTTTGTATTCAAGTGGCGACAAATTTTTTTAATGACGTTATCGATTTCAAAAAAGGTGCTGATACCATCAGAAAAGGTCCGACCCGTGTGACCGCTTCCGGTTTAGTTAGACCTAAGACCATTTATCTTTGGGCCTCTACAGCGATCTTTACGGCGTGCATTTTCTCAATACCAATAGTTCTTAAGGGTGGTGTGATCTTTCTCATTCTTGGTCTTATTTCACTTTACTTGACTTATGGCTACACGGGAGGGCCATTACCTCTGGCCTATAAAGGTCTAGGTGAATTATTTGTTTTTATTTTTTTTGGGCTTTTTTCCGTAATGGGCTCTTATTTTCTTTTTGCCTCAAGCCTAAATCTTCAAAGCTTTATTCTAGCAGTAATTTATGGTCTGCTCACAACCACTTTTATCTGTATTAACAATTTAAGAGATAGAGAACAAGATGCCATCGTTGGTAAATATACTCTTGCAACCAAGATGAGCTTAGCAAAGTATAAAGCTTTAACTCTTGTGACTATTTTTCTCCCCTACGTACTTTTACACTTCTTTAAGCAGCACGCCTTCATTTACATCACATTCTTTTCCTTGATACCTGCCTTTAAGCTCGCCAAAATCACCATGACAGCTAAAAACGAAGCCTTGAATGAAGGATTGAAGTTTTCAGGTATTCATTTGATTTTTTTTAGTAGTCTCTTTTTAATTTCAATCAATTTATGAAATTGTATTTTTATAAGTTTGAGCTTACACCAAGACGCGAGCTTAATCATTTAAGCTCGCTTGCTCCCAGAGAAGGTGTTTTCCTGAAAGGTGAAAGTTCTGAAGGTCTTGGTTTTTGTGAATATTTTCCTCACCCTGAACTTGGTGATAAGGGGGTGGATGATTTTCTTCATTCATTTCTAGATCAGAAAACGGTTTCACAACAAAAAGCGATGTATCTTCTCCATCCCCAGTGGTCCAAGATTTATGAACCAAAGACTTTTTTAAATCATCAATTATTTCAAAGAGATCATCATCTTCATTCACATGTGATTAAATACAAAATTAAAAACCATCAAGATTTATCGTTCCTTCAACTTTTAAAGAAAGGGATTAAGTTGCGGCTTGATGCCAATGGACTATTTGATAAACTGTCCTGGTCACAATTTTATAGATCCCTTCCTGCAGATTTTAGTGAGAACCTTGATTACATCGAAGATCCCCTATCTGGTCTAGACTGGGATGACATTTCACTCAATAGGGCGAGAGACTTCATCATGGGGGATCCCTTTCAGGTTAAAATTTTCAAGCCCTATCGTGAGTTCTTTCCACAAAATAATAAACGGGTTATTTTCAGTGGCAATATGGGGCATGGTTTATCAAATTACCAAGCTTATCTTGAATTAATTCAGCTTAGTGATTTGAGTGAACATCACGGGATTATTACTGAAGGAATATATGAGGGATTGCCGGAGCTCTTTATAGGAGATTATCAAATGGGTTTTACTCCTGATAACTCAGCTTTAAAAAACTATTTTTTAGAGCTTGAATCCCTAGAATGGAGACCTTTGTGAGGTTTTTAGATCACTCTGATCATGATAAAAATCTCATCTTGTTATCTCCTAAGTTTGAGAAGCTCAGACCATCTTTAGTGGATTTTTTACAGCAGCAACAGATTGAAGATCGAGTCATCTTTTTATCCTCTGGTGCCACTTCTCAAAACCCAAAAGGTTATATTTTTACAAAAGAGGCCCTCCTTTTTAATGCTCAAGCTGTTAATCGTCATCTTAAACTAACTCCTGATGATAGATGGGGTCTAACTCTACCTCCTTTTCACATTGGTGGTTTAAGTCTTTTTTTTCGTTCTTCACTTTTAAGTCATACTCCCATTGATTTACATCCATGGAGTCCTGAAACATTGGTGCAAAAAATTTACACAGATAAGGTCACTGTCATTTCACTGGTTCCAACTCAAATTTATGATTTGGTGAGATTAAAAATTAAAGCTCCGCAACATTTAAGATATGTTCTGGCCGGTGGAGATTTTTTAAGTCAAAGCTTAGAGCAAGAGGCGATGAAACTAGGATGGCCTATACTAAGAACATTTGGCATGAGTGAGGTAGGCTCCCAGCTTGCAACTGCACTCGCACCGGGTTTGAAAGATTTAAAGATATTAACTTTACATGATTTAAAAGCTGATGAAGAAAATCGACTCTGGGTTAAGACTCCTTCACTTTTTTCTGCAGAGATCATTTTTAATGATGGTTGGTCAATGAAAGCAGCTCAAGACCGATTAGACTCACAAGGCTACTATCCTCTCCCAGATAAAGGGATTTTATCTGGGGGTCACTTGACTCACCTTGGGCGCTATGACGGCAAGGTAAAAGTTGCTGGAAGATTAATTGATTTTTTGGAATTAAAAGAAAAGCTTGATACCCATATGCTTTTTCATGATTGCTGGGGAAAAATAGATCTCTTCATTCAACCCGATGAGCGCAAATCCAATATCATTTGCCTTGAATATGACAAGAGTGTCAGTTTTGATATTATTGAAGGTTTTTATCAAAAAATATCACCGATTAAAGTTGATCAGACCTTGGCCATTGATTTTTTTGTTAGGAATGAGCTTGGTAAAAAAATACGATTTCTTAGGTGAAGCTAATTTAAGTCAGAAAAAAATAGCGCGCGAGGTTTTTTTCTCCTTTCATTTTTAAGACCTTTTCAGTTACCCCTTCTTTTAAATCCCTACTGGCCGTTGCAGTGGATATTGATTTAAAAAGTTCCATATAATCTTTTCTTGAAAAGTTTGATTTTTTAAAATGATCTTTTGCTTTTGAGAGACGATCTTTTGAAGTTGAAATGATGCCCCTTGTTTCAGAATCATAGTCTGAAATAGCCTCCAAAATAATTTTGAGCATGAATTCTATAAATGGGGTGGAATCTCCAAGCTTATCGCTCTCTTCAAGTGCATTGTAATAAGCAATCTGATTTTTCTCTATGAGGCTTTCGATAGGAAGATATTTAAATATCGGTGCTTTTGATGCCAAAATGAGCGTTTGCCAAAAGCGACCCATCCTACCATTACCGTCTTCAAAAGGATGGATAAATTCAATTTCATAATGAACGACACAACTTTTTATAAGAAAATGAATTTCCTTGTCATTTTTTATCCAAACAAAAAGTTTTTCCATCAGTTCAGGAACGAGATTAGGCTTGGGTGTTACATGTTTTACAATCTTACCTTTAATGATTCCTACATTTTTGTTTCTAAATTGTCCGGCCGCCGGCATCAACTCCTTCATGAGAATAGAATGAGCTTTCAAGAATGATTTAATAGAGTCGGTTTTGAAAATTTCAATTTTCTCATAAAGTGCAATAGCATTTTTAACTTCTAAAATTTCTTTCTTTGTTCCAGCGACTTTTTTATTCTCAAGGATGGCCGTAATAGCATTCTCAGTGAATGTATTTCCCTCTATAGCAAGAGTTGATTTAATCGTCTTGATTCGATTTTCTTTGCGTAACTTTGGCCCGGGAACGGATACGGTTAAAGATTCTATTTTACCCAAGAGAAGGGAAATAGAGCTTACAAGATTAAGAATATTATTGGATATTTTGAAGGGTGGCTTCATCCTTTGATAG
>CANEVK010000118.1 GCA_947442115.1 Bacteriovoracaceae bacterium
ATGCGAAACAACATCCTCTTTATCGTAACGAACATCAATCGCCGGTTTGAAAATCTGCACTCTTTGTTTGGCAATTTGAGCGCGCTTAACTCGACGAATAAGTTCTTCAGTTTTACCGGAAAACATCGGTCCACAAACAACTTCTATAGAACCGTGAAAGTACTGGTGCGTCACTTGGTCTCTCCTGTAAAAATCCCTAACTTCAATGTGTGTCCAATCATCCTTTCAAACTCCATGAAAGATGACAATCAAGCTCGGTTATACAAGGTAATGAATTTTCGTGGCCGTAAGAAAATATCAGGGCCTAAGCCAGTGTAACTAAACAAAAAATCATGAAGATAAAGAGCGTCAAGGCCATAAGAGCTATCAGTGAAGGGGTTAAAAGAATAACCCAGGCCAGAGGACGTGAAGCCCCAAGGTTGGCCCTAAGCCCAGCGTAAAGAAGAAAAAAATGAAGACCTGATTGAATCAAATCACCGAGGAAGGGAATCATCGAGAAAAGATTCGAACTAAGAGCATGAGTTGTTATTTGATCAGCAATTTCTTCATGAGGCAGATCCGGATTAAGCCATTTGCTAAATAGACGAATCACCCAATTCCAAACCTCTGTCATGACCAGTGAACTGATAGGAAAAAAGATAATATCTAAGGCAGCCGAAAAGAGGATGAAGTAATAAGTCGAAAGCCCAGAGCCATAGATGATGTCTTGGAGAACAGGGAAATTATCACTTTGAAGTCTGAGAAAACTATCGAGAAAAAAATTAATTAAAACAATTTTTGCCAGACCTCGAATAATTGCAAACACCCATGAGATACCAAGGGCCTCAGATAACTTAAGAGGAGCAAAAATTTGGTCATGTCCTGGAAGACTCACATGATATCTAAACTGGTGATGAATCCTAAAAGGATGAACCAGTACCATGAAATATGTTTCTAAAAGGGACAGAATATTTTTCATGCTTTTATTTTAACACATCTCTAAACGTGAATGGGAAACTTTCATCCTTAAGAAGAAAATGCGCCTTAAATCCCTGAGTAAGATTAACGACTATCAATTCTTCTGCTTTACGCCACAAAAGAAGATCTTCACCAAAAACTTCCAGACGCAGATGAGATTCGGAAAGGACTTGTTTTTTTTCAGAACTACTCAGCTGGGAGATTCTATCGGCCTGATCTTTTTCAGCTAAATTAAATAAATACATAAAGAGCGTATTAAATTTATTTGTATCGACCTTAAAAGTTGAACACTCAAAATCTAAAGGCTGACGATTAATGACTGTCACGCTTGCCTTAAGATTATCTTGGAAAAATCGAACTCCCATTCTGGTAAAGGATTTAAACTTCTCTTGTGGGATAATTTTTTTATCCCAGTAATCTTGAAAATGGAGGAAGAAAAGTTTAAGCGTCCCACCAACCATGGACCAGGCCCTCTTTGAATTTGAATCAATCAGATAAGAGTCCGCAGAGACGGAAGATGATAGCCATAACTCCCAAGTCACTTGGTTTTTGTCATCACTGAAAACAATCTTCCCTAAGAATGATTTTTTTAACTTCTCAGAATAAGGAACTTCTTTTTTGAGAGTGACCTGTGTCAATAGGGAGTTAAACTTATCTTTTAAATTTTCATGAGCTGCAATCCCTTTGATCGGGGCCGGATTTATTTTATTCTGAATAAGATCAAGTTCATAACTTGGTCTTCCTTCAGCTTCAATTAAAACTTTGCCAAATGGAAGTCGTGGATAGAAACGAAACAATTGAGTTTCATAGATTTCTTCTGGTTTTTTATTTAAGATGGATTTCAAATCTTCAAGCTTGATTTCTTCAAGCTTTGATTCGTCGTCAGTGATTTCGCCACTAGCACCTTCAATAAAGGCCACGATTACTTTTTCTCCACGAGCAAGATAAAACCCCTGACGATCAAGAGTCATATCCCCGAAGGACCACTGCTCACCATTGACTTTTAAATCAATTGGATTTGAGAAATAATTTTTCTTCTCGCCCTCTACAGACTTCACAAACTTCAGAGAACTTATTTTTTTTAAGATCTGACCCATTAAGTTATGAGAGATGAGTTTGTCTCCCATCCACCACTGAGCATCTTTTTTCTGAATCTCAACCATGCCCCAGGCAAGACTCGATATATCCTGATCTTTAATTAATTGAGTTCTAGTCCTCTCTTCTTCTTTTTGGTTTATTGTCCTTTGTTCTTGAAACAAGTAAGTCCCTACTAAAAGGATAATGAGTACGAAAAAGAGGATGAGATTTTTTTTCATAGCAGTCTGCGCCTACGGTAGATGAAAATCCCTGCGCCAAAGAAAACAATCGGCACAATCAAGATCGCAATCACAAAAATCATTTGAATATGCTTAGCACTGAGAATAACAGGGTACTCCTCAAGTCCAGGGCGATTAAATGAAATGATTCCTTCATCCTTAACGAGCCAAGAGATACTATTTAAGAAGAGTATCGTGTTACCAGATTGATTTTGGTAAGCATTAATAAGAAAAGAGCTTGAACCTAATAAAATAAAACGAGAATCCTTATTCGCACCAGCACCTACTCTTTCCCCAACGCCAAACAGTCCAATTGGCCCTTTTTGATCTTGTCCTTCCTCATACTTTGCTTTACCTGTCGTAATCCCTTTTAAATCAGTTTCCGCCCAGCTTCCAGGAAATGGTGAAGAGGAAGCAAGAATAACGGCAGTATCATTACCTTCAATCGCGCTGACCGATGAACTCAATGGAAAAACAGTTCTCTGATTAAAGGCAGATGTGATGGGATGATTGACTTCATATTTACTGATGATAGGAATCGTCGCCTCAGCGCCTTGAATGGTAGAAAGACGATCTATCACAACATCCTTACCTAGCTTTAAACCAAATGGTTTTGCTAAGCGAGTGAGGTTTTCATACACTTCAGACTTAAAGGCCGGTGCTAAGGCCAGAAATAAACTACCACCTTGATTGAGATAATCTTCAACTATTTTAGCTTCACTATCAAAGAATCCAGATACTGGTCCAAAAATCAACAGCCCGGAAGCATCTGAAGGAACTCTTTTTGTGGTCGCAAGATCCAGAGTTTTTAATTCATAATTTTGCTCTTGTAACTTGCGACAGAGTTCCGATAATCCTTCCTGAGAATTTTGCTCACAGGAAAGTTCCTCATGTCCAGTCACGAGGTAGAGAACCACTTTTTCTTCTTTAACAATTTTGAGAATAGCATTGGTGATCGACAGCTCATCCCCGATTTGAAATCTTGACTCTCGACCATTAAAGGTCATTAAGACCGTTCCATTCTGTGTAATATTTTTTTCTTTTACAAGATCTGGTCTGACATCCGTATCAATAGCAGAAATTTTAATCAATTTATTTTGAGCTTCATAGAGCTTAAGCACATCAATCATGGGCTTCCACTCTTCTCTTTTAGCAAAAACTGTCAATTCAAGAGGAGTTTTAATTAATGACAATATTTTCTTGGTTTGATCAGTGAGTGAATTTCTTTGCTCTCGAGATAAATCAAACTCCTGGTAATTTTTATTACCCAGGTAATTTAAAACACCTAGAATGCAACAGACGAGCACCAAGTTAAGCCCATGATAGATCACATGCTTAAAGTACTGACTCCTGATAAAGATTCCAATTTCTTTCCAGCGTAGAAAACACAGTAATATCCCTAGGGATACGGTAAAGACACTCATTCCAATATTAAGGGCGGTGTATTCTGGTGCTGCAATCCAAAGACTAAGGGTTGAAAGGGCCACCAGCACATCTATAATGACCCATAAAGGGTATAACCACATTTTCATTACCAGTTCCTCCTTCCAAGACTTTTAACTGTCAGAAGAGAAAAAAGAAAAATGAAACTCAGGTAATAAATAATATCTTGAGTCCCCAAAATGCCTCTTAGAAGTCTCTCAAAATGAGAAGTGATACCAATATAAGTAAAGATTTCTGCCACAAGATAATTAGAGTTGAGATGACCTCCCCAGGTAATCATCCACAAAAACATAATACCTAGAATGGATAAAAGGCCGGCAATCACCTGATTGGCCGAAATAGATGAGCAGAACATCCCTAATGAAATATAAGCACCAGCATTCATTAAGACGGCCAGGTATGATGTCCCAAGAAGTTTATAATCCTTAATGCCTACACCCCAAATCACTAAAGGAAAAACACAGGTGACCGCTAGAAAACATAAGACCAGTGTCAAGGCGGCCAAACCTTTGGCGAAAACTAATTCCCACTCTTTTACTGGGGATGACCAGTAAAGATCAAGTGTTTCCAGTCGACGCTCTTCCGAGAAAAGCTTCATTGTCATAAGCGGAATAAAGACTAAAAAAAGAAAATTCACATTGGCAAAAAACTTAAGGACAACTTCCTCGATGAATGAAATCTGTTCGGTGTATTCAGGTGGTAAACTCTGAATCCCATCCGAATAGGTCACAAGAAGATTAAAAAAGACAATTCCACTAATAAGCGAAAAGAGTCCAATCAGGACATAGGCCAGGGGAGCACTAAAATAAGATTCAACTTCTTTTTTCCAAATAGTAAAAATCATCGGTTCTCCGTCATATGTAAAAAGATGTCTTCTAGCTCAGGAGACTCCATCTGCAAGGTCATTAAATGGAGACCACGATCAATCAGAAATTTTCCCAGATCGGCCCTCTGATCTTTTTCAGAGGAAAAATTAACCAGATAAAGTTCTTCATGACTTAGTTGAGAGTGGTGCTGTATTTCATAAGACCCGAATGAGGCAAGATCAGGAAGAGACTCCCCAGTAGCAAGTCCAACTTTAATGACTAAGCCTTGCCTAAATTTTCGATGAATTTCTGCCAGATCACCAGAGGCCCGGATGCGACCTTTATGTATAATTGTAATTTGATCACAAAGTTGCTCCACTTCACTCAAGACATGTGAAGAGAATAAAATCGTTTTTTTAGCGGAAAGTTTCTTAATAAAGTCTCTGAGTTCCACCACCGCTTGAGGATCAAGACCATTTGTCGGTTCATCTAAGATTAGGAAGGGAGCATCATAGACAAGGGCCTGAGCAAGTCCAACTCGTTGCCTAAAACCTTTTGAGAGATTTCCAATTAGGCGCCCTTTGACTTCGGTTAGCTTCAACTCCTCCATCACGTGATCAACTTGCTCGCGAATATTTTTAACTCCATGGAGTTTAGCAATAAATTGAAGAAATTTTTCTACCTTCATTTCAAGATAGAGAGGGGCATTTTCTGGAAGAAGCCCAATTTGATTCTTTAGTTCTTGATTGTCTGGAGAAACCTTTTGACCAAAAAGTGTGATGCTTCCCTCTGATACGGGTAAAAGCCCAGCAATCATTTTCATGGTGGTTGATTTTCCGGCCCCATTAGGACCTAAAAATCCATGAATGGATCCCTCCTCTACACTAAAACTCACACCCGAAACCGCCACTCTACCGGGGTATTCTTTAGTAACACCGTCAACTAACAAGATTTTATCCATAAATGACCCAAATCAGATTAATATAAAATGATTTCTCCAGTTCCTTATTTAAGTGCCGAGAAGCTCATTACTAATTATGACTATTTTAGATACTTTTAAGTCAAGAATACAAGCCGCAGATAAGATTCTTATCACGACTCATGAATTTCCTGATGCAGATGGTATCGGCAGTGAAATTTCCCTCTGTCTTGCCCTTCGAGAACTTGGCAAAGAATCCTTTTGCGTTAATGAAGAACCTTTACTTGATCGCTACCTCTATCTTGATCAGGATAAAACGATCTCAGGCCTAAAAAATTTTCAAGAAAAGAACCCTGGTTATCGGCCAGATCTTATCATCGTTGTGGATACGAATACCAAAGCAAGGATAGGCCATCAGCTTGCTTCCTACCTTAGTGAAGACACACCAATTCTTTTTATTGACCACCATCCCTGCCGGGGACGGGATCTTTCCACCCATTGTATTGATGTTCAAGCGGCCGCCACAGGGCAGCTCGTGGGAGAAATGATTGAATACTTAGGGGTGCCTTTTACCAAAAAAATGGCGCTTCCCATCTATACGGCGATTATTATTGATACGAGCTCCTTTCGTTACCCGACCGTTTCGGCGGCAACTCACAGTTTAATAGCTAAATTGATGGCGACAGGAATTAATCCGCCAGAAGCCTATAATGGAATTTATGGCACAAAAAAAATTGTGCACATGCATCTACTTTCAAAGATCCTTAATTCAGCAGCGACCAATAAAACTGAAACCATTGCCTGGATGCTGCTTAAAAAAGATGATATCGATCAATTTAAATCTGATGTCGAGGACACCCACGCCTTTATCAATCATTTACTTGTTCTCAATAATATTAAAGTGGCGATTATGTTCCGAGATGATGGTGACCAAGTCAAAATGAGTCTTCGATCATCTGGGGATATTGATGTCGGACTTGTGGCCCAGGCCCTTGGTGGCGGTGGTCATAATCATTCCGCTGCAACCATACTCCTAAGGTCCGATGGTGACTCCACTGAGGATTTGATTACAAAGACTGTTCGTAAAATTGAAGAGATTCTAGAAAATTTAAATTAGTTAAAAACTACTCTGATACAAGAATCCTAACGCCATAAGAATTAAAATCCCAAGCATTAAAACCTTCTCGAGCTTTTTAAATTTATTTCTCACTTGAGTGGCATCACTCGGTTTGTAATGAGGAGCATCGGTCTCGCTAAAATCTGGAACTTCCATCTCGGGATAAATGCCTAAGGCCTCCAGTTGATTTTTAGCACTCTGAGGAAGTTTCTCGAATTCTGAAGCTGGGATTTCAATCTGGTAAAAAGAAGTGTCACCACGCCCGGCACGCACCTTCACGTCCTCTGCAGATCCACCTGCAGCATCGACATGATAAGTTGCATGGTGCTTATCCAGGATTTGAGTAATAAGAGAAATTTCGTGCTGAGATAGTCCAATTGTAATCATTCGTTTTTATCCAAAAAGTTTGCCATTCGTGATTTAAAAAGACGCTCATTCCAGCGCAGCCCCTGACGACGAAGTGAGCGCCGATCATGAGTGAGATAGCTTCCCTGAATTTCTTGATAGAGCTCAAGCAAATTCTCGCGCTGAAAAGATTTTATAAAATGAGCTCCTGAACTGAGGTACTCTCGGTTCATTTTATTGTCCCTGACAACGACTGGTCGACCAGTGCAAAAGCCCCCAAAGGCCTTCGCTGGAAAATAACTCTCAGAGAAATCCCAGATAGCCTTGGCCTTATGGGAGTAAAGGGCCGCAGTGGCCTCACAGTGATCCCCTACAAAATCAATTTGTGGAAAATCTTTTTGAATCCCCTTCCACTGCTCAAAAGGTCCCATCACTCTTACGGTCTCACCTTGAGAAATGAGAAAAGTTGCCAAACTTTTGAACTCTCTCTCTGAAATGCCATGAGTATAAAGGAGATGATGATCGAACATGAAATTATGGTCCTCATCTTTTACAAAAGGGTATTCTTCAGTCCTAAAGGTTGGCCTAATCACCTCAGCATTTGGAAGCTCCATGAATTCTTTAAGTGAATCAGAACTAACAGCAATTTTCTTATAACGAGTCAGGCCTTTTTCACGCCACTCATTCACATAGGGCACAAATATTTTTTGCCACCCAAGAGATTTTTGATCAATAAGATCCCAATCAATAAGGTAGAGGTAACTCTGGATATGATTGGGAAAATTTAAACCATGGATGTACCCACGGCTTAAAACGATCACCTTTTCAATACTAGGATGAAAGGGTATCCCCTTGACTGCTGAAGGGAGAATCCAAAAGTTTTTTTTCAAAACTTCCTTTTTAGTAGCCTTATGAGAAAGAAAACTTGAAACAATGGGACGAGTTTCGACTTGACCTAAAATTCCCCCACGTTTGTGAGCAATGGTATAGATCTCAGAGTTAGGAAATAAATTCAGAACGAGTTCAAACAAAAAAGTTGAGTCATCTCTGAAAAGCAAAGAATCAATACATAAAGCAACTTTCATTAAAACTTCTTTAGTTGAATAACCAGCGAGCCAAAAATTAAAATCACTCCACCAAGGAGCTGAAGATCAGTGAGTTGTTTTCCTAAAAAGAACCAATTGACCATGACAGCAAAGAAGGGAAAAAACATTTCAGCAATGGCCGTGGTTTTGGCAGAAAGTC
>CANEVK010000119.1 GCA_947442115.1 Bacteriovoracaceae bacterium
AAATCCACCGATAATAAGCTTTAATTTATTTTTTGAAATTTCTCTTAAAAATTCTTCCTGCTGACTTAAAGTGATTTCAAATTCCGGAGGGATACTCCCGGCCATATCTCTAAACTCTCCAAGTCGCATCGCCCGATCGAGGGCCTGCATATCAATTGAAAACCAGGCCTTTCCTTCATAATACCCCATGGGAAGAGATAAAACTCCATTTGGGAAATACCAATTAATATCGGCTTCGTCCCATATTTCCCAAAGAGGAAAAAGATCGTGCATATTAGCACCATACCCATGAAAAAGAACCACAGCTCTTTTAGCATTTTCTTTTTCAATACAGAGGCACTCTATTCCGGCAATATTTTTAAGGATGGGCTTCATTTTTTAATCCTATTTTTATTCTAATCCAAGGAGGATCAATTTTTACTCGATCATGCCTTACCTGACTTGATAAGATTTTCATCACAAGATCAGTCACTGGGATATTCCCATATCGAATTTCTCCCACCCTAATGGCCAAAGTCTGGCCCTGATCTTCAATTTGAGTCATACCCCAAAATTTTAAATAAGTAGGAATCAGTAATTTTACTCTTAAGGAAGAATAGATATTTCCCTCACCGACTGAGAGATAAAAATCATTTGCTGGAAAATCTGTTTCTGCCGGTACTTCTGGCAGCTGACTCGCAATAGTTTTTAAAAGCTCAAAAGGAATCTCCATCTCTTTTATCGACAGCTCCATTCTATGAAGACAGTCTTTTTGTAGCTTAAACAATAAATTTTCATCAACAGAATCCCCTTCACAACGTAAACTGAATTCTTCAAATTTATATTCCGCATCTTTAGCTGAACTAAAACTGAGTTGATTAAAATTTAGAGCATGAAATGTTTTTTGGATTTCAAGATTCAAATTTTGAGTTTTTAATCTTTTTAAATCTAGAACAAATTGAATAGGTCTAATCCATTCTAATTCAACATTACCGAGAGATAGGTCAAATGAGTTTTCTCGCTTGAAAATAAAAATCTCTTGGGCGCCTAAAAAGGGAGACATCCCAATACCTATACTGAATTTATCAAAAGTCCCTTGTCCATAATTAGAGTCATACTCCAAATCAAGATTTTTAAGAGTCATCTTTTCAACCCCAGCAAAAAGCGACGAGATCATAAAAAATAGCGTAATGAGGAAAGGCATTGTTCATCCTTAGTTATGGATGAACTATTTTCTTTTTTTTGCGGTGAAATCGGCAAGGATCTTTTTTATCATAAGCACTTCTTGCTTCATATCCGGGTGCTTAGCATTGATTCGAAGGAGTAATTGATTAATTTGATGGTCCATTAATTTGACATCGCTAAGCAATTCACTCAGGATCTCCGTTTTGAAATCGGCCACTTGAACTTTAACTTCGGCATCAAACTCGGCCTTGCGAGCACGCTCTCTTAACTGAACAATTTCTTCACTCTCAAGATCATATTGACCTTCAACTAATGGCTGAGTCTGAATTTTAACTGCATTCGAACCAGAAATGGGAGCCGCAGAAGTTGGAGGAGCAGGTCTTCTTGCAGGCTGAGCAGCAGCTCGAGCATCATCTAATTTTTTTACTTGAGCAATAGGTTGCGGGCCCTGAGGTTGAGCAGTAGCTGATGGGCCGACAGGACGTGCAGGACGAGGCTTTACATCATTACCCTGCATCTGGAATTCCAGATCTACGTCTTGATTGACGGCATCGTTCTTCTTTTTCTTTGCCTCTTCTTCGTCTTCGAATTCGAGGTCTAGATCGTCCAAGGCCATTAGTTTTATTCCTTTCCTTACCGTCCTTATCGGTTTTTTGTTGTTTAACTTGAGCTTTTCTATTGCTTTTCTCGGATTTCCGACCTTTCCAATAAATTACTCAAGTTTTGAATAGACACCTCCGATAAGGTAAAAGCATTCATGACCAATAGGAAAGAATATGTCTGGTGAAAGTGAAGATGATAAACCAACCGTAGTCCTAGACCTCAATGCTCTTAAAAAGCAGAAGCTTAAGCAAGAAGAAGAGATGGCCAATCTTGCCTCGAGCTTAGAGTTTAGTACACCAACTGAAGATGATGATAGTGAGGAAATGCAGGCCAGTCATTTTCCGGTCATTCTTTTTGACTTTGGGAGTGATTTTTTTCAAAAATCTCTACCCTCTTTTCCTAAGGGGTATGACTATAAAATAATCAAAACCCTCCCCGAATTAAACAATCATCTTAAAAAGAAGGATTTTCAGATTGTTGTTTTTTACTTTGATTCAAATCCTAAAGCGGTCAATCAACTTTGTGCCCAGATAAAATCTAAAATGCCCACGACCAAAACACTCATCATGGCCAAAGCAATCTCACCTGAGAAAGCTCGGGCCCATGCACAGACTTCCTCTGGAGCAGCTGGATACTATCAATTACCCTTAGATTCCTCAAAAATTGAAAAAGAATTTAATAAGATTTATTCTTTAATCCAAAAAGCTTCTTGAAATAAAAAAGGCCAACGTGGTCAGACGGTGGCCTCTTTATTAGAACTGGGAGGTGAAATCATGGCTTAAATGATTTCGGATCCAATAATTTACGAAAACCTGATGCTCGTCAATAAACCAAAATTCTTTTTTTTTAACACCAAATCCCAATCAGCAAGTTAGAAATCAAAAGTTGACTGCTAGACTTGATAATTCCAAAATATCCAGATGAAAAAACCCCTGCTAAACAAAATACATCTACCTCTTCTTCTTTTATGCTGCAGTGCGCTAGCCCAGGATTGGTCAAGAGATGTTGAAGTAATAACTCCAAGAGAAAATATCTATCAGTTGAATCAAGAAGATTTTTATAAAAAAGTTCAGGATGGTAGGAAAGTTGCTTTATTTTATCCTGTAACGGCCAGCGAACTCCTCATCCCTTATAGACCACTTGAAACATTTTTCAACTCAGATCCAAGCGATCCAATGAGAAAATTAATTTATCAAATGGTCCGATCAGTCTCCCCTTTCAAATCAATGGATGAGCTCTATAGTTGGCTTGGTGTGCATGATTTCCCCAAAGAAACACAAGAAGAAAATCCGAATCCTTGGCCAGAATTAAGTGCCCTTGAAAAAGCTCTTCCTATGGGTGCTACGCTGATAAAAATAACAGATGGCGAAGCCTTAACTTTTGGGTGTGCTGCCTGTCACAGTGCCGATTTATTCGGAGTCAAAGTTTTAGGACTTACCAATCGCTTTCCAAGGGCCAACGAATTTTTTAGAAATGGTCAAATGGTAGCCCCTTATGTGAACTCTTTTCTCTTTAAAGATATTCTGAAGACTACAGAGGGTGAACGACAAATCCTTGTTAGTGCAAAAAGTGCTACAAAGTGGGTAGGAACTAAAAAGCCTGTTGTGCTTGGCTTAGATACAAGTCTTGCACAAGTCGCACTTTCACTTGCAAAGAGAGAAAATGATGACTATGCAACCAGAACATTTTTATCAGCGCGAAACCCAAGGCCGAATAAACTCTCCACTTTAGTCGCTGATAGTAAACCTGCTGTCTGGTGGAATGTGAAATACAAAAATAGATGGCTATCGGATGGATCGATTGTTTCAGGGAACCCTGTCCACACCAACTTCTTATGGAACGAAATTGGTCGAGGCACTGATTTAAAAAAACTTGAAGATTGGATGCAGGAAGGCCAAGAGCAAATAGAATCTTTAACTGCAGCCGTTTTTGCCACAAAACCACCACGTTATGAAAAGTTTTTTGGAATAGATAGCATTGACCTAGAGAGGGCCAAGAAAGGCCAAAAGCACTATGTTCAATCTTGCCAAAAATGTCATGGAACATATGAAAAAGGATGGGATCGGCCTCTCGCATTTACTAAAAATAAATTATATCAAATACAAACAACCAAAGTCATTTACCATAAGAAAACTCCAGTCATTGATGTAGGAACTGATCCAGGAAGATATAAAGGAATGAATGAATTCTTTAAGGACTTAAACCGCTTAAAAATCTCACAAAATTTAAACACTGTGGTTGAGCCTCAAAAAGGGTATGTCCCACCTCCTCTAGATGGCATCTGGGCCCGTTGGCCATACCTTCATAACAACGCTATCCCCAACCTATGTGAACTACTCACACCAGCGCCAAAGAGAGTGAAAGGCTATTTTGCAGGTAAGGCCATAGATAAAAAGTTAGATTATGACCAAGATTGTGTAGGTTATCCAACTCAAGAAAAGACCCCTGAAAATTGGAAACTTGATCCTGATTATTATTATGACACCACAAGGGAGGGTCTTTTTAATATTGGCCATGATGAGAAAATTTTCATTAAAGAGGGAAAAGAGATCTACACCGAAAAAGAGAAAAGAGAAATTATAGAATTTTTAAAAACGCTTTAATAGTAACGAAAATATTCTTTAAAAAGAGCGAGGGCTTCGATTCCAAATTTTCTGGATGCCTTGAAGTACCTCTGATCAAGTGCCGATAAAAACTTCTCTAAACTTTCAGGGTGAAATGCAAGAGTGGAATATATATAGTTACCATCCTGGAGTTTAACTTTCATAACAAAAATTAAGTTCAAGTCTTTAAATAAATTGTAATCAAGGTCTCTTGGAAATTGCTCGAAGAAATACAGTAAAGAAGCCACATAAAGTAAATCTTTGTAATATTTCTCAATATTCGTCTGATCAACACTAACAACATCTGGCAAAGAGGATCTTGCCTTGGTAATAAAATCAGTCCCGTCAAAAAAGACAAATAATGAAGTCCCTACTTGAACAGAAAATCTCTCCACAGATTTTATTTTATCACAAAAGTATTTTTCAACATCCGTAGTACAAGGCATGTTTTTTAAAATTTCAGGATATTTTTCAACTGGTAAAAGGGATGATTCATCAACTAACTTAAATACTGGCCGAGTCGGCTCAGGAGTGGGCACGTCTTTTTTCTGAGCTTCATTTTTTGAGCTCTCTAGCTGATCCACAGGTTGCTCAGGTGGCCTTAAAAATAAATTCCAGTATGACGCGACTCCGACGGCAACTAAACATACAAGGAAGACAACCTTCATACGTTTATTATCATCCATTTTTTTTGAGGGCACTTCAGCTCTCTTTTTTTGAGCTAAATCAGATCTTTTTTTAATAAGACTTTCTGTTCTTGTCTGTTGTAAATCTTTAAGAGAAATCGCCTTTGTAGCATCTTGAAGGCTTGAGCTAGGTGTTGTTTTAGTTTTTGTAGGTTTTGAAAGTTCTTGTTTTACAAAACTATCTAGTTTAGACAACCCAAGATCATCGGCCTCTCCATCAGAAAGTAAAGTTATAAGGACATTGCCTGAGATTCTCACAGGAAAAAAAGATGTAAACTCGACCCTATTCCCGGGAACTAATCTTTCGTCATTAATATACGTGCCATTGGCAGAACCTTGATCAATAATGTAGTAATTATCATTCTCTGTTAAGACTGCGATGTGCTTTCGACTCACACCAACGGCTTCGATAACGATGTCACAGCTCTCATGAGAACCTATAAGTATTTTAGGCTTATTCAAAGGGTAGATCTGAGGTTCACTATTATCAATTAAGATTTCTAAACGCATAATTTCTTATTATTCTAAACTAAATAGCTACATTTACAAAAAAATTAACTGATCACCCGACTTCTAAACTCGGGAAAGTCTAAAACTTTTTAAAAATGGCCACTGTCGCCGCAGATTTAGATTTTCCCCATCTAGAAATTTTTACAAATTGCTCTTCCGGGATGGGAACATGGACGCGGCTAATGACGGTATCGTGGTCCCATTCTTGATCAGGATCATGAATATAAACAAATCCATCATCATAGGCCGTCACTACAACCCAATGAGGTGCTCGGCTTTTATAAAAATGATAGGTCGTAATAAGCACGATGGCGACACCACCTTTGTTAATAATCTCTTTAAGATCACTAAGGGTCATTCTTTTTTTATGGATTTTAATATTGGTATCTTGAATTTTCTTTTCAAAATCTTTTTGAACAAGCTCAATAATTTTTTTCTTTTCACTGCTCCTTACAGATTCTAAAAACATTGTATGAGCATGGGAAAGATAAAGCTCGGCCCGGTAACCTCTGTTCCAGGCGGCAAGCGCTAACCCCTGAGGGCCACAGCCACCATGCCCTGATGTCATGAAAATAGTTGTAGCCTCACGCCAGATTTGTAATTCCTGAGAAAGAGTCATCTTGTAATTTGGATTAAAGGCTTGAATGGCCATTAAAAGACAAGAAGGACCACAAGTAAAATCAGTTCCTTGCTGATGGTAAGGAATAAGAAGTCTAGGGCTCTTTTTGAATTTCTTAATTTGTTTCTCAAAGCAGATTGCGGTAGCACCGTCATCATAATAATTTTCTTTCTGAGTAAATTTAACGTAGCCCAAGTTTTTATAAAGACCTATGGCGCCAGTGTTATTAGACTTAACCTCAAGCCTCAAATAGGCACAATCCTCGTCTTGAGAAGCCTTATCTTCAAGTTCTAGCAAAAGTTTTTTACCTAAGCCCAAACCTTGAAACTCTTTAAGGGTGCAAATTGAATAGAGGCGCGCAAGGCTTGTCCCTTTATTAATCAGAACTAATCCATAGCCAACCACTTGAGTCCGGTATTCGAGGACAAGAAAGATTGAATGAGCATGCTTGATCATCCAATGAAAGCTACGACGGCTTAATTGGTCATAGTCAAAACAAAGGTTTTCAACCTCAACTAACTGAGAGAGGTCAGAAAGTTTTGCTTTTCGAATTTTTACTTTTTTTGGATCAATAGACCCCTTGAAGATACGCTCCATTCTGCTATTGTACTTAAGGAAAGAATAACTTGGAAGGCACGTGGCCAAAATTATTGTTATCGTTGAAAAGCTCAAAGACTGGAATTCTTATTATCCGGCCGAGCAACTCATGACTCCTCAAGAGTATCTTGTGAATTGGGATGAAAATGCTCATCGCTCAAAAGACTCTAATGAAAGAATTAAAATAATCAACCTTTGTCGAAACTATAAATACTTGAGTCACGGTTACTACTGCTCTCTCTTAGCAGAGGCCCGTGGACACTCAGTTATTCCCCCTATTAAGGCGATAAATGATCTAAGTCGCTCTTTTTTATATTCACTGCAGACTGAGGATTTAGACCTTGCCATTCAAAAAGCATTTAAAAATCATCCTGTAGTTGAAGGCTTAACGATCACTATATTTTTTGGAAAAACTGATAAGGAACAACTCCAAGATGTGGCCCGTCAGATTTTTGATCTTTTCCCGGCCCCGATATTACAAGTTGACTTCGAGTGGGAAAAAAAATGGGAAATAAAAAGCATCAGGCCCGGAATCTTAAATAATTTAGTTTCTTCAGATGAGGATAAATTCGCCGCTGCTCTTGATGAATACTCAGGAAAAATATGGAGAAAGCCAAAAGCGAAAAAAAAGTTTCGCTACGACCTTGCCATTCTCAATAACCCCCTTGAAGCCATGCCACCTTCTGACAAAAAAGCCCTACAAAATTTCATTAAGGCCGGTAAAGAAAATGATGTTTTAGTCGAGCTCATAGAAAAAAAGGATTATTCAAGGATTGCAGAATTTGATGCTCTTTTTATCAGAGAGACTACCTCCATCAATCATCATACTTATCGTTTTGCTAAAAAAGCAGAAAGTGAAGGTTTAGTCGTTATTGATGATCCAATATCGATCTTAAGATGTACTAATAAAATCTACATGCAAAATCTTTTGCACTCAAACAAGATTAATGGACCTAAAACTTTTGTTATCAACAATGATCCTATTCAATTAAAAGAAGCTGTTGATGTACTAGGCTTTCCTATGATCATCAAAATTCCCGATGGGTCTTTCTCAAAAGGTATCTACAAGGTTAAAACTCATGAAGAATTAAAAAAGGTCACTGAGGATCTTTTTAAAAAAACGGCTTTACTCCTTGCTCAAGAATATTTTTATACTGATTTTGATTGGCGAATTGGTGTGCTTAATGATCGCGCCATCTATGCATGCAAGTACTATATGACCAAAGGACATTGGCAAATTTATAATCATGACAAAGAGATGAATAAAAAAGCCCAATCAGGGAATTCAGAAACATTTCCTATATCTCGTGTACCAAAACATGTCATATCTACAGCTTTAAAAATGGCAGATCTTGTTGGGGACA
>CANEVK010000120.1 GCA_947442115.1 Bacteriovoracaceae bacterium
AGTTTATTTTTAACCTTAAAGTAGAGAATTGGGGAGCATGTGAAAAAGTCATGCAAGAGCTCAAGCAACATCGTCATTATCGATTAACAGAAAGCTTTAATTATATGCAAGCACTCTTTGATCATTTTCAAAATGATCGCCCCATTTATCTTTATGATGAAAAATTTTTAAAATTTCCACTGCTTAATAATCAGCTCAAAGTCATTCAGTTGTTGAGCTCAGCAGAGTATGACAAGGCGTCAATTTACTGGTCCAACCTTCAAGAGATAAATCCAGAGGTCTACCAAACTCATTTCTCATATCATGGGGATGTTTGTCTCTTTTCGCTTTGTCTTGATAAGCACTTGCAGGCAAAGAAAACTTTCAAAAATATTCAGATAGAATTTTCTCGTCTCTCTGCACTTGAGAAAAAATTAATGGATATATTACGGATTGGACCACTCACCAAAGAAGAAATTTATTTCAGACTTTGGAATGAAAGAATTAATGAAAAAGCAGATTTAAAAAAGCTCACCATGATAGTGTCTCGATTAAAGCGCAAGACAGGGATAGAGATTGTTTCTGAAAAAGGTTGTTATAAATTAAAAATAAACAACCCTCAAAATGTAAAGTTTAAGGCTTCTTGAGTCTTGAATAAACTCCAGATGCCCAATCTTGGGCCAGTTTTTTTCCAACTCTAGGAATAGCATCATAATGAACGCCATCGCCTTGATTTTGAGGATAATCAGTAAAAGTCCAACTCTTGATATAACTGCAGCCTAATCTTTGAGTCTCTTCACCAATCATGTTATGAACGGCTTTCACTCCCTCTTCATTTTCTTGAGTCGGAACATTTAAATCCGGAGGGCCTACCCAAATACACTCGGCCCCAGCTTTTTGAACGCTGAGGATGAGAAATTGAATATCACTTAGATCTGAAGGAGTGAGTTTTCTCCAGACCATATTCGTCCCTTGAACAATGAGCACTCTTTGAGGATTGTGCTCTTGAATTAATAATTCCAGCTTGGGAGTGGCACGGTTATCACCTCGACGGTTCAATCGACCCGTATGATGCTCCCAATATCCCCAGGTTAAATTATTTCCTTGAACCCAGTCCACAGGCCTTGTTCCACCGAAGGCATAGAGAGAGACTTCTTCTTTTTCATGTTCTAAAAGCCTCACGAGCTCTTCACCAAAAGCACCCACTCCATGGGAGTCAGAAATAATCAGGGTCTTTGATAAAGCACTGAGGGAAATGATCCATAGGCCAAGGAAGAGGAGTTGATTCATCTAAAAACCTTTTTAAATTCAAGAGCTAAGACTTATTTATAGATCGCTTGATGAGGTCTGGTCAAACATCAAGATCTTACTTGTTAAGGTTTCTTTAACACTTAAGTTGTTGATTTTTTTTAAGAAATTAAAGAAATTAGAATTTAGCTTAATGAACTTTTAAGATGAGGCGCCTCTATTCATGGCCGGTTTTCCAAATTATCGCTATATTTCTGATCCGCAGGAATTGATGTCGATTTTAAAAAATAGATCTGAATTGAATAAGGCCATGGTGTGGCAGACATTGGGGAGCCGTAGGGATATCTATCATATTGATAGGATTGATGTGATCGATGGCAGAGTTCTTTTACAAACCACAGGTGCATTCGACTTCATGTATTTTTCACCGGTTTATTTTTATATTGATCATCGAAATTTAATTTTCAAATTAAATGAGACAGATATTAAAGTTCATAAAAATATTCTTGTTCTCAATCTTCCGAAAGTCGCAAAATGTCTTGAAGATAGAATCCACCCACGTTTTCAATTCCCTCAAGATTCGATCAAGGTTTCTCTCAAATCCCTGTCGGGTCAGGTGACAAATTATGCCACGGGCTCTTTTTGTGATATTTCAAAATTTGGTTTTAGTATCTACTGGCCTTCAAAGCAGAAAGATTTTTTTAAAAAGTTTCATTACTTTAAAATGGTAAAAATAAATTCCAAAGAAACAAATGTTCCTGCTGATTTTTCAGTCGCCCATGTTTCTCCAACTTCGGATAGTCGCTTGGTTAAAGTTGGATTCTCATCGGATTCGGTCTTTTTAGAGAACTTTCAGGCCCAGCTCTTCGGTTCTCTCTAAGTTTTAATTTACTCCCGATAATTAATTGTTAAAATGTCCTTCATTATTAATGCTCTGTTTAAAGGTCATTTTATGATTAAAGAACTTACTCCAGAACAAGTCAGAACCATGTCGCTAGAAGAAAAAGACGAGTGGTGGCTTAAAAATGTTTATAAAGGCGATATGCCTCAGCTCACCCTGCGTTCAGCTCTTACAGGTATGGTCTTGGGAGGAGTCTTATCTCTGACCAATCTTTATATTGGAATCAAAACAGGGTGGACTCTAGGAGTGGGGATTTCTTCAGTGATCCTCTCTTACGCTCTTTTTAAGTTCCTCGCTAAAATTAAACTCGGCTCTCCGATGTCTATCTTAGAGAACAATGCCATGCAGAGTATTGCTACGAGTGCTGGGTATATGACGGCCCCGATGATGGCCTCCATTCCTGCTTACATGATGGTCACAGGGCAAGTGATCCCGATGTGGCAGTGTTTTTGGTGGATTGTTGTTTTATCTCTTCTTGGTGTTCTTTTTGCTTTCCCGCTTAAAAGAAGATTTATTAATGATGAGCAAATGCCTTTTCCTGAAGGATACGCCGCTGGTGTGGTGCTTGATAGCCTTCATGATGAAGAATCCAATGATGGCATGTTTAAAGCGAAACTGATGATGGTTGGTGCAGGGCTGTCTGCCTTGATTGAAATTCTTCGCGCTGATGTGGTGCTGGAAAAAATAAAACTCAAATTCCTCGCCATCCCTCACCACTGGGATGATTTTATTTATAATTTTGTGACTCCAAAAATCATGGGGACTCCGCTTAAAGATCTCACGATTCAGTTTGATTCATCCATTGTGATGATGGGAACTGGTGGGCTTATGAGTATGAAGACGGCGATGTCGATCTTACTAGGAGCCTTTATTAATTATTTTATCCTTGCTCCTTATTATATCGATGCAGGCATTATTTCTGGAGCAAACTTTAAGGCTATTACGATGTGGAGTTTGTGGGGAGGAGCGGCCATTATGACCACTTCTTCACTTTTTAACTTTTTTTCTAAGCCACAGATTATTCTCCAAAGTTTTCAGAAAATGGTTTCCCGAAAGAAAAAAGATCAAAATGATCCCCTTGAGAAAATTGAACTTCCGATGTGGCTCTTTGTTGTAGGAATTCCTGTCGTAGGTGCTCTAACGGTTTATATGGGACATGTGTGGTTTGGGATTCACTACTGGTTGGGTCTTATTGCGATTCCACTGGTTTTTGTTTTCACATTGATTGCTGTCACTTCAACCGGTCTGACGGCCATTACTCCTGGTGGGGCCCTAGGGAAACTCACGCAAATTACTTATGGTGTTCTGGCACCAGGAAATGTGACCACGAATCTCATGACGGCCGGAATTACGTCTGAGGTTTCTCTCAATGCTTCAAATCTTCTTATGGATATTAAGCCAGCTTACATGTTAGGGGGAAAACCTCGCCTGCAGGCGATTGGCCATATCCTAGGGATTTTTGCTGGTGGATTAGTTGCCGTTCCCGTTTTCTATAGTCTCTTTCATGGAGATATTTCTCTTTTTACATCTGAGACTTTACCTCTTCCAAGTGCTTCCATCTGGAAAGGTGTCTCTGAAGTTTTAACTAAAGGCTTGAGTAATCTTCACATCACGGCCCAAGTGGCTGCCCTGATCGGCGGGATTCTAGGGATTGTATTTGAAATCTTGAATAAGAAAACCAATGGAAAGTTTCCCCTCTCAGGTGTCGGGCTTGGTTTAGGCTTCGTCTTAAGATTTACAGATGCCTGGTCGATGGCACTTGGAACACTTGTCTTTTGGGTTGCTAGAAAACTTTGCAAAAATAAAGAGGGTGTAGGTTACAAAGCCTTTGTTGATAATCAAGAAACTCTCGCTGCTGGCGTGATTGCAGGTGGGTCGATTATCGGTATTATTTTAATACTTCTCGAGACGGCGGTTTAATTTTTATGGAGTACCAATTTCCTTCAGGCTTTTTCTTTGGCGTGTCCAATGCGGCCAACCAAGTTGAAGATGAGCTGGAGGATAATTGGCTCCGTTTCTCTCATCAAAATCGCCTTAGATGCTTTAACCATGTTCCTCATCATGCTGAGAGGATTCGCTTTTGGTCACAACCAGAGATTGAATTAGATCTGGCGCAAAATTTAGGTGTGCACGTTTTTCGACTCAGCCTGGCCTGGGAAAGACTCGTGCCCCAGAGAGGTGAGTGGAATGAATTGGCCGCTCGAGGCTATCTTGAGATGCTTAAAGGTATTAAAAAGCGGGGCATGAAAGTCATGCTCACCCTTTTTCATCACTCTATCCCAAAATGGATGGAGGATGATGGTGGCTGGGTAAATCCCATCTCAATCGAAGATTTTCGTTTTTATTCGCAAAAATCCCTGGAAGCTTTTGGAGAGGATGTTGATTTTTGGATCACATTAAATGAGCCCGTTCCTTGGTCTTATCTCACATATAACGAAGGACTTTTTCCTCCAGGTTGTAAGGGAAGTCTTTTGGCCCATTTTAAAGCTTTGAAACACATGAGTTTATCTCACAATGAATTTTATAAAACAGTCAGAAAAAATCAGAGCACCCCAGTAGGAATCGCTCACCATATGGGACTCCATCAGGGACGTGGATGGTTTAATCACTTATTTTCAAAAGTGTCTGATTATCTTGCCCACTGGCACTTTCTTGACGGGATTGCCGATCACATGGATTTTTTTGGGATTAATTACTATGGGGCGGAATGGATGACACCTCAAGGTCCTGCCCAATATGAAGACCTCGATTTTTCAGATGCTGGAAGAGCGATTTGCCCAGAAGGTCTGTATCAACTCCTTTATTGTATTCATCAAAAGTTTCCTAAACTTCCCATTATCATCACGGAAAATGGTGTGGGCGATGGTACGGACTCCGTGAGACCGGCCTATATGGTGGAGCATCTTATCGCCGTTCAGTGTGCTATCGAGAACAAGATTCCGGTCATTGGCTATGTTCACTGGACCCTGTCAGATAATCTTGAGTGGAGTGATGGCTATGGGCCCAAGTTTGGGCTTGTTGAGGTGGATAGAAAAAATAATCTCAAACGTCTCCCTCGCCCCAGTTATTCGCTTTATCAAAAAATCATTCAAGAAAAAAAGATTACTTTAGAGATGCGCCAAACTGCCTGGCAGACCTACAAAGCGATTCAAGGACAACCTCGACCCTACTGGCGAAGCCCTGATGGCAAGCAAGGACTGGATGAGGCCCAAGAGCGACTAACCCCCAAATCTCAGGATTGGCGTTTTCCAATTGCTTGAAATTTAATGCTTCCAGACTGAATCGTCGGGAACAGTTTTTTTTCATTTTCACCAAAGAAGCTCGCTAGACTCCTCTGTAATTAAGAGGAGAGGGACAGGTGCGCCATCTAAGAATATTCATCCAAATCATGTGTCTTGTGCTTTCATGGGGGGCCAGTGCCAGCATTGGTGAAGAATTTTGTAAAACCTATTTAGATATTCAAAAAATGTCACATCAAAAAGTGTCCCTCAAAGAGAGTCTCAAACTTGCTTTCTTTCCCTCATCAATTATTCATCCGGTTGAACTAAAGCAATCCGAAGAACGTGATCAATCAATTCAAGGTAACAAATATATTTTTATTCATCTTCCTGCACCGAAATTTGATCTCAATAAAGTTCAAGAAATAAAGTCCCGTGAAAAGGAGATAGGAGCATTAGAGCTTTTTACCCAATTAAAATCGGCCCGAGAGATGGATGCTTGCTTAACGATCATCGAAGAAAACAAAGACGATTTTTCTAAAGTTCAGGGCTACTTCACACTTTATCTCAATCACCAAGATCAAATAGAAGCTTATCATGAGTCAAAGTCTCTTGAGGTTTTGAGTAAAAAGTTGAAAACATTTCAACGTCAAGGATGGATCGTCTCTTATGTAAATCAGATGTCTGAGATGTACCAACAGTTAAGAGCAGATGCTAGAGTGAGTGATATTCTCTTGGTTGCTCACTCGGATCAGTTCGGTAGGCTTTATGATGCGAAAAAAAATATCTTTCCTAAAGGAGCATTTGCCAATCTCCCTCAAAGTGTAAAAAAACTCATTATTTATAGCTGCCACTCCGAGAAAGTCATCAGTTATTACAAAATTAACTCTTACCTTCACAAATTTAATTACTATTATCCTCAGGTCGAAAGTGCTTTTAATCACTTGTTTGAATCAAAAACTCCACTCTTGAGTATTCGTGCCTTTAAAAATATTTCTTCTCGGAAAAGTTTTACATCTTCTCAAAAAAGAGCAAATTGCCAAATTGAATTTGATCAAAACAAAAATCTTAATGGGCTTGGAGTAAGCCTTAATGATCAGTTCCTTGGTTTTGTGGATATTAAATCTTCAAGACGCTTGAGTTTTGATTGTGAATTATTGAGTCCTGAAAAAAATCAATTTAAGTTTTATGATGTTGATAAGACAGAGCGTCCCTCTCTGGGAGACTGGGCGGTCATATTGAGAGTAGAAAATGGCAAGCTTAAAGAATTAAAATTAAAAGAATATTTAACATGGGATCAAAAAAAACATTTACTGACTATTGGTCAATAAGGAGGAATTTATGAAAAAGAAATTAACCAGTCTCGCACTCGCAATATCTCTAACTTTAGGTATTGCCATGGCGCCCGCCAAAAAAGCCCATGGTGGAGTTTTAATGATGACCGCCTCTGCTGTCTATGCACCACTTGTGATCGGAGTTGTGGGGCAATTTGTAGGTTTTGGCATCTCTGTGACAAGTATTTATTGGACTATCGAAAATCTTGATAAGGCCTGGCTTGGTTACGGTCTTTTTATGCTAGATGAGCAAATGAATACGAACCGCGCTGAGGAACTTATTAGTCAGAATTATCCTGAGCTTGATGGCTATTTAGTGAAAGAAGTCGCAAGAGTTGTGCAGGCGAAGGCCAATCTGGTTGAAATGAGACCTGAAGGAATCAAGGAAGTTGTTCTAGAAGAGCAAGACATTGCTCAAGTTCTGGAAATTCTCAGTGTCACTCAACCAGAGCTAGGCGAAAAATTGAAGAATGACTTAACTCAAAGAATTTTAAACGAAGGGAGAATTTAAGATGAAAAAGCTATTATCTACGACTGCTCTAGCATTGAGTTTAGCTCTACCTGCCACCATGATTCCGGCGAAAAATGCGAACGCTGGGATTATTATAGGTTGCGCAACCGCCACAGTCATTGGGCCCCTTATCGGCTTGACGATGTCTGCGGCAGGATTTTTTTGGGGGATTCAACAAGAAGGACTCAGCTGGCCAGTCGCCACTCTTTTTATCCTGGATGAAAAATTAGATACCCAAAACTTAGAGAATGCACTGACTTCTCGTTATCCAGAACTCGATGCGTTTATTGTCCATGATCTGGCAGAAATGATTTTAACCAAGGCGCAGTCCAAAGAAGCTGATTCCAAGGGCTTAAAAGAGGTCGTTTTAGAAGAAGAGGAATTGGCATCAGTTCTAGAAATCGTTGGGATGAATAGTGCCAACCTTGCTGCTCAGATGAAGCTCGATTTAACAAAATCTTCACTAAATTAAGGAAGCTATATGAGAAATAAATTAAATAAGATTCTTGCAGCCTTGATGCTGACGACCTCTTTAAATTTTGTACTTCCTCAAAAGGAAGCTAAAGCAGGATTTTTAATCCTGGCGGCGACTGATCATTTTGTTTTGAAGCACAAGTATGAAACCCTAGATAATCTTATACCCTACATAGGGTTTGCGACTATGATTCCTTTTGGCTTTTGGTTTACCTATACAGGCTATAGTATGCAAAGCTTGTACTCAGGACTCTTTGTCCTCGATGAAAACATTGATCAGCTTCAAGATATGACAAAAGTTGCCCTCCTAGGTCGATATCCTTTTTTAGATGATGAGAGTTCAGTCGATAAATTATCTCAGCTTATAAGTTCAAAATACTCTGAACAAAAAGATGCTGAAGGGAAGGCCGATGTCCTATTATCTGAAAATGAGGTCAGAGAAGCGGTAGAGAGTCTTGATTTGAGTGAAAAGC
>CANEVK010000121.1 GCA_947442115.1 Bacteriovoracaceae bacterium
ACCTCTTACAACAGTTAAGGGTGTTATTCACTGTGGTTTAGGATTATTAGTTGTCCTTTACGGATTAGTTGAGGTTTTAGTTTGATACAGATAATTTGGTTAGGAACACTGGGTGTTCTTTATTTATTTTTTATTGTGATGACGCCGGTGAAGGCGCCAGCTCCTCGGAAAGTTTTAGCTGCAGTTGAAGTTCAAAAGACTGTGACTGAAGAATCAAAAGAGGAGGCCAAGGCAGCTCCTGCAGTGGTTGAAGTTGAGCCTGTAGATATTGAAAAAGGTAAAACAATTTATCTCGCTCAATGTATTAAGTGCCACAACAAAGATCCAAACATTAAAGGTGCCATTGGCCCTGAAGTGGTGGATGCTCCTCTTGAAGTCATGCAACACAAGGTGATGACGGGAAGATATCCTGATGTCCTCCCAGAGGGTTTTGTTCCAAAGAGAAAAACCAAGCAAATGACGAAGTTTCCTCAGTACGCTAAAGACGTGCCTTCGATTCATGCTTATGTTCAATCTTTGAAAAAGAAGTAAATGAAAGTTTATTTGTTGGGGGCCCTCTTGGGCCCTCTTTTTATCACTCAAGTTTCTCTGGCCCAAATCAAAGTCGATCAGGCCACATTGGATAAAGGCAAGCGCCTTTACCTCTCAAACTGTATTCAATGTCATAACAAAGATCCAAATTTGAAGGGAAGTCTCGGCCCTGAGCTCGTGGATGCTCCCTTGGAGATTGTTTACGCTAAGGTGATGACTGGTGTTTATCCGGCAAAATTACCAGCAGGCTTTGTGCCCAAGCGCTCGTCGAAAGTAATGAGGAAAATTCCTAAGCTTGAAAAAGATATCCCGGCCATTCACGCCTGGATTCAATCCGTCAAAAAGAAAAAATAGTTTCTAGAACCCTACGATATCAATGTAAGTCACACCTTTGGCCAGAGCTGAGGATGATTTGGCCCGCTGACCTTTAATAAGAATCTTCTTTTTATTGAAAAGGTCTTTAAGCTGAGAGCGTGAGATGTTTTTGAGTTTCTCGTTTTCATTTTGCTCTCTAAGGAAGTTCAATAAAATATTATCCATTCTCGATTCACCGTAAGCAAGGTCCAGTGTCACGCGGTAAGTGTTTTTTGGTTGCTCAGGAATAAGTGTCATAAAGAGTCCTTTAAAATTTTTCTGTGTTCTACCTCATAATGATTTAAAAGCCTAAGAGTTAAAGGGACTTAAGTATTTTTTACCTTTGAGGGTTTAAAGCTATTCTCTAAGTCATGAATAAGACTTAAGATAAGAGTCTCAATTTAAGTAACGAAAGGTTAATAATATGGCCGATTTGATTAATATCATCCTTCATCTGGACCAACACCTGCTTCAGTGGATTGCCCTTTTTGGCCCATGGTTTTATGTTCTCATGTTTTTAATCATTTTTTGTGAGACGGGCCTTGTCGTTACGCCATTTCTCCCAGGGGATTCACTCCTCTTTGCTTTAGGCGCCCTGGCCGCCATGGAGAATGGTCTAGATGTTGGCCTTCTTCTCATCAGTCTAACGATCGCTGGAATCTTAGGTGATACGGTGAACTATCACATTGGAAAATTTCTTGGGATAAAAGTTTTTGAAAAAGAAAGCCGGATTTTTAAAAAGCAATACCTTGAACAGACTCAAGCTTTTTATGCCAAATGGGGCTCATTCACAATTGTGGCCGCACGATTTGCTCCTATTGCTCGAACCTTTGCTCCCTTCGTGGCGGGTATAGGCTCCATGGAGTACAAGCGTTTTATTTCCTATAACATCATTGGCGCTGTTACTTGGGTTTTTTCTTTTATTCTGGCCGGTTATTTTTTTGGTAATTTACCTGTGGTGAAAAGAAACTTTCATATTGTTATTTTCGGTGTGATTTTTGTCTCTATTTTACCCATGCTGGTGCCATGGATAAAAAGCAAGTTTCCTAAAAGAGCTTAGACAAACACTTACCACTGGATTTTCTCACCTTTCAGGTATGATTGAACAAGCTAGAATAGGGCATGAAAAAAGCTCTTATTATTCTTGGCGATCAACTCTTTCCTCTCGAATTTTATCAGGGCCAGAAAAATGTCGAAGTTTTTATGGCCGAAGACTTAGGTCTTTGCACTCATTTTAAATACCACAAACATAAAATTATTTTCTTTCTCTCGGCCATGCGGGCGTATGCTCAGGAGCTAAAAAAGGCTGGTTTTAAGGTTCATTATCATGAATTCTCTGATGAGAGTTTTACCGATCGTCTTGAGACATTTTTATCAAATCAAAAAATAAGTTCAGTTGTCATAGGTGAAGTTCAAGATAAGTTTTTTGAAAAAGAGCTCCACAATCTTTTTGAGAAAAATAAACTGACTGTCGAAGAAATAGAAACACCCCATTTCTTATGTTCAAGACAAGATTTTAAAAATTATCTTTTCTATAGTCCAAAACCTTTTATGAAAACCTTTTATGAAAGAGAAAGAAAGCGTTTAAAAATCATGCTTGATAAAGATGGTAAGCCCTGGGGAGGCCAGTGGAGTTATGATTCTGACAATCGCAAAAAAGCGCCCAAGGTTTTAACCAACCTTGAACCTCTCATCTTTGAAGAAAATAAAACGGTGAAAGATGTTAAGTCACTGGTTGATGAGAAATTTTCAGATCATCCAGGTGTTTCAGATAATTTCTGGCTGCCAACGACTCGGATGGATTCCCTCAAATCTCTCAAGCATTTTTTAGATCATCATTTAAAAGATTTTGGGGCCTACCAAGATGCCATTACTCCAAGAACTCCCTTCATGTACCACTCGCTGATTTCTCCCATGATTAACGCTGGTCTTTTGACTCCGGAAGAGGTGATCAAGAGGGCAATTGAAAAGTACGATTCTTCGGATATTCCGCTGGCTTCTTTGGAGGGATTCATCCGCCAGGTGATGGGGTGGAGAGAGTTTGTTCGTGGGGTTTATCAAAACTTTTCTGACGTTCAAGAATCAAAAAACTTTTTTAATAACAACAGATCCCTTACGACTCATTGGTATGAAGGAACAACAGGACTTCCTCCCGTGGACGATGCCATCATGAAGGCCCAGGACTTTGGTTATTGCCATCATATTGAGCGCCTCATGGTCCTTTCAAACATCATGCTCCTCTGTGAATTTCATCCTCAGGACGTTCATCGCTGGTTCATGGAGATGTTCGTGGATTCTGCGGACTGGGTTATGGGCCCGAACGTTTATGGCATGGGCCAGTTTTCTGATGGAGGAGTCTTTGCCACCAAGCCCTACATCTCTGGCAGTAACTATATTTTAAAAATGTCTGATTATAAAAAAGGTGAGTGGTGTGATGTTTGGGATGGCCTCTTTTGGCGATTCATCGGTAAGCACCGTGATTTTTTTATTAAGCAGTACCGTTTAAGTTTTATGGTCGTGACTCTGGACAAGATGGATGCAAAAAAGAAAACAAGACTTCTGGGAGCTGCAGAGGAATTTTTAGGAGATAAAACGAGTGCAAGAAATTAACCTCGTCTGGCTTAAAAGAGATCTCAGGCTAAGTGACCATGCGCCACTTTATGCTGCTCAAAAATCAAAACTACCACTGATTATCTTTTATTGTTTTGAACCAGAGCTTGAAAAATATTATGACTGGGATCAGCGCCATGCCCGTTTTGTTCGCCAATCCCTAGAAGAAATGCAGCTTAAAGTACCCATCCTCGTGACTCGTGATGAAGTGATTCCGCTTCTTATTCAACTGTCTGAGCGCTTTCAGATCCGGCATCTTTTTTCACACCAAGAATCTGGTGTCGAACCCACGTACAAAAGAGATAAAGACGTCGCTCGTTGGTGCAAAAATAATAACATCAAGTGGAAACAGTATCAGAGCCATGGTGTTGTGAGGGCTTTGAAAAATCAAGACCAGTGGGAGCGATTATGGACGAAAACCATGAATCAACTTCCGATTAAAAATGATGTGAAGGCACTCAATATTCTACCCCTCGGGGAATGGAATGATCTCATTAATCCTCTACGAGAGGACATTCTAGATAATCCCATTCAGTTTCAAAAAGGCGGAGAAGCTTTTGCGCTTGAGATGCTGGAAGAGTTTACCGAGGAGAAATTTTTCCTTTACCTCTCAGGTCTTTCTCAACCGGCCCAGGGACGCTACACCTGCTCTCGGCTTTCTCCTTATATTTCATGGGGAAATATTTCTCTGAGAGTTGTTTATCTAAAAACAAAACAACTTCTCGCCAAGCACCCACGCCACAAATCGATTCTTCAATTTATGAATCGATTGAAGTGGCATTGTCACTTTATTCAAAAATTCGAGCGAAATGAGTCCTTAGAGTTTAAAAACCTGAACTCAAATTTTGATCACTTAAGAACGAAAGTGGATAAAGAAAAACTTCGGGCCTGGAAAGAGGGCAGAACCGGTTACCCACTGGTTGATGCCTGCATGAGGTGTGTGAAGGAGACGGGGTATCTTAACTTTAGAATGAGAGCGATGGTGGTGTCTTTTCTCACTCATCACTTGTGGCAACCCTGGCAAGAAGGGGCGAGTTATCTGGCCCGTCAATTTTTGGATTATGAGCCTGGTATTCATTTTCCCCAATTTCAAATGCAGGCCGGTGTGACAGGGATTCACACCATTAGAATCTATAATCCGGTTAAGCAATCCGAGGAAAAAGATGCGGATGCGATTTTTATCCGCGATTGGGTTCCAGAGCTGCGTTCATTGCCAGAGCACCTCATTCATAGGCCCTGGGAAATCACTCTTATGGAGCAGGGAATGTATGCTTTTTATCCAGGGGTTACATACCCTCAACCTATTGTTTCCCTTGAGGAAAGTATGAAAAAGGCCAGAGAGGGTCTATGGCAGGTCAAAAGAGTGTCTAATCCTTAGACACCGGATTTCAGTTTTACATTCTTAATCAGTTTCTATCCCAAAAAATCCTTTTCTTTGATTTAATCACCTTCGAGTCTACGTCTTAAGAAAGGATTGTATGAAGTACTTGCTATTTTTTTCCTGATGACTTCCCAGGTGGTTTGGGCCGAATCCCAGTGCGATATTAGATTGGGCCAGTCAGTTGGTGTGAGAGTGATTGAGTTTGTCAGCGGTCAGGAGGTTCATTCCAAAATTGCGTTACGAGAAATGTCAGTCTATAGCCTGAATGAAGAAATGACGAGTCTACAAGATATGGGAATTTGTGAGGCCAGAATTCTTAGAAAAAAATGTATCTTAAAGTTTGAAAAGAAAAATACCGGTCATCAGATTGCGCTGTTTCGAAACCAGGAAAAATGGCTCAGCTGGAATCTGAATGGAAAAGAGTCGGCGAAAAAATTTGTTAGGATTTTAAAGCAGGCGGGGTATTGTTTATGAAAAGAACTAAGATACTTGCCTATATCGTCAATTTTTATAGCATGTCGGCCGTTGCTGGTTATGAATGTGCTCTCCAGCTTGCTCATACAGAAAATTTGAATCAAGTCGTGGCCGAAAAAGTCATCTCAATTTCTACTGATGAAATTCGTTCAGAAAATATCGGGAATCTATTTATTGAATCTCTGAAAGGCAAAAATAAGACTTCCATTGAAGGGCAGGCCATTATTAGCGGTTGGGAAGGACAAGAAGATCTTAATCTCGTTATGTTAAGAAACACTCAAGTGAAAAACATTTCTGATTCCCAAAAAATATCTGAAACCATCACCCTCAAAGGCAATCAATTAGAGACGGCTTGGTTTGATACTTACAAACTAGATATCAATTGTAAGCTGACAACCTAATCGTTTAAAAGTTCACTTAAGCGGTTAAGAGTTCCATGAAATTTTGTAGCAGGAGTTGAGTTCCAGAGGAAATCTGGTCTTTCATCTGATTCCCATTCACCACCCACAATTTGTCCGCGTCGATCAATTTCTAAACGGTAGATGTAGCTGCGTTTTGAAATCTTCTGATCTTTTGTTCCATGGACAATATCCCAAGTCGGTTCATCCACTTCATCAACATAGAAAAAATCTGTCGCCATTCTGATTTCACGCACAGTTGGTTCAGCAGCTTTTTTAGATTTAGGCAGATTGGCATTGAGAATTTGAGAACGGTATCCAACAATCGGTTGATTCCACACTTGCTTAAAGCGATCAACGTCGGACATGAAGCCTTCTTTACGAAGACCAAGCATATTTGAGATGACGATATGGAAAGCTCCGGCATTAAGATCTTCATCACAGCCTTTGGCCCCACCCATCCATGGCCCAAAAAAGCAGCGCAGTCCTACTTGATGAGTTGATTCTGTTTCATGATGGAAAGCATAGTAATAACTCAAAAGGGCCTTAATATCTGAAGATCCAAAAGGGATCACAACACCATCAGGATTGATCGCTGTTTTTGGAGTTGGTTCATTATGAAAGAGAGTGGCCGGAGCCCATCCATGACAAATGCCGGCCCAATCAGGGGCCGTTCGGCTAGCGGCTGAGTCAGCGAGTTCTTTAAGAGGGTAATCGTATTTACCAGTTAAGATATCGTATTTCTCAGACGGGGAGAGTCGCGCCAGTTGCGCCTGAGACATGCGCAGCACTTCTTCTTTTTTGGGAGATTTGTATTTGAATCCTTCTTTCTCACGCGTGTTCCAGCGAACATTGATTCCACCTTGAGCTGAAGGCCAGTAGTGGCCAGACCATGCACGAGGACCTATTTGCACACTTCCCTCGAGTGGAAGAGCATCGAATTGATGAGTAAAACCTGAGGCCATAATTTCTGGTTCTGAGAAGCCTTTCCATTCTCCATTAATAGAGTTTGGTTGGAAGGCAAAAGCGCATAGAGAAGTAATGAGAATAAAAATATTGAGCATAGCAAAAACCTCTTTTGGTGCGGAGAGTTTTAGCTATTGTGCATAGCGTTTGGGAAGCTTTTATGGCATCGTGAAAAGAAATTTGAAAGTCGCTGGATTTAAGCTCTCGATATTATGTTTGAAGCCGACGTCAATATCATCAGTTGATCCATCATTATCATGGTCAATGAGGACAGAATTTTGGATGGCCGGGGCGTAGCTTGTTTCAGGAAGATTACAATCAGAGGATTGAGTCCCGGCATTTAACACAGGGCGATTACTTCCAGATCTAACTCTGGCAAAACAATAAGCCGGAAGATCGTTTATTTTGATATTAGCATCAGTTGTGGATGCACTCAGACTCGGAGTTGAAGACGTAAATTCCGTAAAGTAAATCTTGTTATCATCACTAGGGATCACGACCTCTGTTTTAGTGCTTACTGGGTTATAGGCTGAAAAGAGATTGGATGGATTTGCGGCCCCTAATCCGATTGAAATCGCCGAAGAGAAGCTTGGGCTTACGAAGTTTGTGGTTTTCATCGTTTGAATATTAAACCCAGAATTATTTAAAACGATTGAGATATGATAGTCATTCAATGCTTTCGTCGATGAAATAAAAATAGGTTGATGAGTCAAAGCAGAAGTAAAAAAACTTGGTGTGCTCCAAGTATCAGCTTCAAATGTTGATTTCGCTAGTTTCCACTCTGGATTTGCGGGTAACGTATCTAATTCGGAATAAATGAGATGTTTTTTGCTGGCAGTAGGTACTGGGTCTCCGCTTAGAGAGGGGTTGTCATCGATGATATCAAAGGCAATATTTCCAGCACTAGACAGGAAAGGAACGATTGTTGCCATCGCTAAAGTCCCAGAAGAAATAGTTCCGGAGTCTGTCGATGAACCATTAAAGAACCTAATGCTTGTACCATACCAGAAAAATGCGAAAAGCTTTTTATTTGTATTATCATCGACCACAAATGCCACTGTAATTTCACCACTGTTATTAATGGTGACCTTGGGTTCAGGCTGAACTATCGTAGCCGAAGTCGTATAACTTATGATCGATCTTCCACCACTTCCGCGTTTCATGACTTTGATAACCCAATTAGTACCATTGTGTTCAGCCCAAGATGAGACAAGGTGATCACCATTTGGACTGCTGGCAGAACTCGTTTTTGGTGTTAATGATTGAGAATAGCTATAATGTCTTAATTCTGGGCTTAAGAAAAATCCGTTTGGTGTACTTCCCTTAAATTCAGCACTCGCATTAATATAAATCGCTCTATCGTTTTTAAGTATCGCCCCACTTCTCCAAGATCTTTGCTCAAACTGATTAGTCGTA
>CANEVK010000122.1 GCA_947442115.1 Bacteriovoracaceae bacterium
ATTTCTAGCTTAGCTCCCATTTTTATGAGGGTATCCAAAACATATTGTAAGTGAGAAGGATTAAAGCCTTTAACTTTCACTTCACCACCTCCCATGATGCCGGCAATAATGAATGTCGCTGCTTCTATGCGGTCACCAATCACGCGATAAGGTTTACTCGGGGCCTTAAGCTCACTGAGTTTCATCCCATGGATGACAATCCGAGATGTTCCGGCCCCTTCAATTTTCACACCCTGACTCATAAGGAAATCAGCGAGATCGTCAATCTCTGGCTCTTGAGCGGCGTTTTCAATGACTGTTTCACCTTCAGCAAGAACGGCTGCCATCATTATGTTTTCTGTGGCCCCAACGCTTGGAAAAGGAAAAGAGACCACGGCACCTTTGAGCTTGTCACATTTGGCCTTAATGTAACCATTTTCAATTTCAATATGTGCACCCATTTTTTCAAGACCAGTTAAATGAATATCAACCGGACGAGCGCCTATAGCGCAGCCACCTGGCAGAGAAACTGAGGCTTGTCCATAACGTGCAAGTAAAGGACCTAGAACAAGAACTGAAGCTCTCATGGTTTTCACGAGGGTATAATCCGCATGCTGACTATCAAGGTGACTTGCATCGACCATGATCTCATTATCATTTTTGACAACCTTGATTCCCATGCTTTGCAACAGCTTCAAAATGGTTCCAACATCCATGAGATCTGGAATACCAACAAACTGAACTGAGTACGGACAAAGAATGGTCGCAGCAAGAATCGGCAAAGTCGCATTCTTTGCAGAGGAAATTTCAACTTCGCCTTGAAGCTTAATAGGACCCTGTATCAATAATTTATCCATTTTTTAATTCCTTCGATTTTTTTTAATTTTATATCGCTACCGAACAAAAGACTTCGCTTTAATGTAGCGTGGACGGCGTGCCAAATCATTTAAAATAGTGACATCATAAAATCCCAGTGACATGAGTTGTTTTGCCTGGTTTTCAAGTTCTAATTCATGCCCCTCCATCCAGAAAGCACCATTAAGGTGATGACGAATTGAAATAAAGAACTCTTCAAACCATTTTTCGTAAACATCATCCTCAAGGTAAAGCGCCATGGCAGGCTCATGGCGATCTACTGACTCATGAACAAGAGAGCGATGGGATGATGCCTTGATGTAAGGAGGATTTGAGACGATTAAATCAAAGACTCCGGGAACTTTTGCAAGTCTATCAGAACAAATAAATTTAACCTTGGATTCAAGTCTTAGTCTGAAACAATTAATCCGAGCAACTTCTAAAGCCGCTTCTGAGAGATCAACACCTACGCCACTTTTACCAACACCATGGGCAATCAAACTGAGTAAAATGACTCCACTGCCAACCCCCACATCTAATACATTCTCAATAGGTGTTTGATTCTCTTGCTTGATTAAGTCTACTAGCCACTCCGTTTCTGGCCGGGGAATAAGAACATGCTCATTCACAAAAAAGCGATGATAGTAGAACTCAGAAAATCCCATCAAGTACGCCAGCGGATAACCACTAAGAAGAGAATTTTGAATAACTGATATTAATTGAGTCGATGAAAAATACGGCGAAGAATCGAGATCAAGACATTCGTTTTTTAATTTGTTTTTTAAGATATCATGAATATCTCTCAAAAATGAATCTTGAGAAATACCTGGGTATCGTTTTTCAAGCTGAATTCGGTGGGAAATAAAAAAAGAAAGCCAAAACTCTCTTAAGGTTTTTATGCCTCTTCTCCTTGAAGAAGAATCGCTTGGTTATGAGCAATCAGAGCATCAATAACTTCATCCACATCGCCATTCATAAAATTTGGAAGATTATAAATAGTAAAATTAATTCGATGATCAGTGATACGGCCCTGAGGGTAGTTATAAGTCCGGATCCGCTCAGAACGATCTCCCGTTCCCACGAGCCCCTTTCTCATAGAAGCTTCTTTGGCGTGAGCCTCTTGGATTCTTAAATCGTAAAGCTTTGCCTTTAAAATTTTAAAAGCTTTTTCCTTATTCTTTAACTGAGATCTCTCATCCTGCATGGCAATCACAATCCCCGTAGGATTGTGGGTTAAACGAACAGCAGAATCGGAGGTATTCACTGACTGCCCACCTGAACCACCAGAACGGTAAACATCGATTCGAATTTCATTCATATCCAGAACGACATCTCCAACTTCATCCGCTTCTGGCATCACAGCGACTGTAATAGTTGATGTATGCACTCTCCCCTGAGCTTCAGTGTCTGGCACCCGTTGCACACGATGAACACCGGATTCATATTTCATTCTTGAATAAACTTTATCACCCGAAACGTTCACCACGATTTCTTTTAAACCACGATCTCCCTCAGAGATAGAGACGACTTCTGACTTCCAACCTTTTGAGTTGAAATAGTTTTTATACATCCGCCAAACATCGGCTACAAAGATGGAAGCTTCATCACCACCAGCGCCAGCGCGCACTTCTAAGATAACGTTTCGCTCATCATTTGGATCTTTCGGTAGAAGAAGAAGCTTAAGTTCTTGCTCCACAGCTGGTAATTTGGCTTCAAGCTCAGAGAGTTCCTCTTTGGCCATCTCCCGCATATCTTCATCTTTTTCATTATGAATAATATCTTTATTGCCTTCGATATCGGCGACGAGCTTTTTATATTCTCTGAATTTAAAAACAATGGGCTCAATATTTGATCGTTCAGCATTTGTCTCACGTAAATCAGCAGGCCTATCATAAAGTGTAGGGTCACCAAGTCTTTCGGTAAGAACTTCATATCTCCTGACAACTGCTTCTAATTTATCAAACACATCTTATCCTTATAAAAACTATTCTAGAAATTGCGTCAGGGTAGAGTTCGTTGATTCCATTTCGCTTATACTTCGAATATCAACTTCTTCTAACTTTAAAACTTTTTCCTTGGCTTCCTTTAAATTGAATTTCTCTTCAAGATAAAGAACCGCTTTAATCGAAGATAGGGCCACTTCTAACTGCTGATCATCAGGTTCTTTTGTAGTTAGCTTTTGGAGCAGCATTCCAGGGGCTGCCATGGCACGGGCCCACCATTGATCTGAACACTTGCCAGATGCTTTGATGAGCTCATAACTGATACCTGCCACCGGTAGCATCAATCCAACTTTAAAAAAGACGGCCACAATATGCCTTAAAAGATTTGGCAAGTTAGCCCCAACTGGGATCAGAGTAAAAACGGCAGAAAACAAAATAATAGAGATAAGGATCAGAAAGAAAACAAAACTTGTCCCGCAGCGAGGATGAAGTGTTGTAAATTTTTTAGCATTCTCAACTGTTAAATCCATTCCAGCTTCAAACGTGGCAATCGATTTATGTTCAGCACCATGATATTGAAAAACACGATAGACATCTTTCATAAATGAAATGGCCCAAATATACGTCACAAAAATCATGGCCTTAATGGCCCCATCGACAGCATGAAAAGCAAAACTATCTAAAGTCCAGTCATAGCCCAAAAAGGCACCAATTCCAAAAGCTGCCCAATGTGGGACAAAAACAAAAAGACCAATTCCGAAAGTAAAAGAGATGGCCATGGTTAAATAAGTCGCCCAATCAACTTTTTCTTTCTTCTTTTGTGAGGCTTCAAACTCTTCTAAAGTTTTTCCTTTTTTTAGAGCTTTCTGTCTCTCTTCTTCCGCCATGGCAATATTGGCAGAATAATTGAGAGAGACAATCCCATTGGCCATGGTCTCAATCAGCATCAAAATACCTCTTAAGAATGGCTTTTTTAAGAAGTTTAATTTTTTACTTAAACCGTACCACTGATCGCGACGTAAACGAATGGAGCCATCAGGTTTCCTGACGGCAACCACGAAGGCGTTCGGAGAGCGCATCATCACTCCCTCTATCACGGCCTGGCCGCCAATAGAGGTGTATTGCTTAGCTAGTAGAAGGGCGATTCGCTTGAGAGTCTTCTTCATTATGAATTCAACTTATCAAGGAAAGCCGAGTTCGTTTTTGTATCGCGAATTCGCTCGAGGATAAATTCCATGGAGTCCATGGTGTTCATCGGGTTAAGAACTCGACGAAGAACGAACACTCTCTGAAGATCTTTATCCTTCATGAGAAGGTCTTCCTTACGAGTAGATGATTTGTTGATATCTAGACATGGGAAAACGCGTTTTTCCATAAGTTTTCTATCAAGCTGAATCTCAGAGTTACCAGTTCCTTTGAACTCCTCGAAAATCACTTCATCCATTCTTGAACCAGTATCAATCAAGGCCGTAGCGATAATAGTCAATGAACCACCATTTTCGATGTTACGAGCAGCTCCGAAAAATCTTTTCGGTTTATGAAGAGCATTCGAATCCACACCACCAGAGAGGATTTTACCAGATGGTGGAACAACAGTGTTATAGGCACGCGCTAGACGAGTGATTGAATCCAATAGGATCACCACATGTTGTTTTGCTTCAACGAGACGCTTGGCTTTTTCAATGACCATTTCTGCAACCTGAACGTGACGAGTGGCCGGTTCATCGAAAGTCGATGAAACAACTTCTGCACGAACGTTTCGCTTCATATCTGTTACTTCCTCTGGACGCTCATCAATTAAAAGCACGATGAGTTTTGTTTCAGGGTGGTTATCAGAGATAGAGTTCGCAATATCTTGCATCAACATTGTTTTACCGGCCTTCGGTGGGGCCACGATAAGGCAACGCTGACCAAAACCTTGAGGCACAAACATATCAATGATTCGAGTTGAGTAATTTGTTGGTTTTGATTCAAGGTTAATACGCTTATTTGGGTAAAGCGGAGTCAAGTTATCAAAAAGAACAGTCGATCTGTGCTGTTCAGGATCACGGAAGTTGATATGACTTACTTTAAGAAGAGCAAAATAGCGCTCGCCTTCTTTCGGTGTTCTGATTTGGCCTTCGATTGTATCCCCAGTTCTTAATCCAAAACGACGAATCTGAGATGGAGAAACATATATATCATCTGCACCTGGAAGATAGTTATAAGAGGGAGATCTTAAGAAACCAAATCCGTCTGGAAGAATCTCAAGAACACCGTCTCCAAAAATTTCTTCATTATCTTTAGATTTCTTTGTGAGGAGAGAGAAAATGAGCTCGTGCTTTTTAAGGCCAGCAGCGTTTTCAATCTGGGCTTCTTCGGCCATTTTGGTTAGTTCTTCGATGTCTTTTTCACGCAAAGCGCTTAAGTGCATTTGTACTCCACTGTAAGTTAATTAAGATTCAAGTTATCAATGATCATTTGTTTGAATTTTTGGGATTTTAAATCTCGACTTCGAGATGTATCGCGAAACATTGTTTTGATTGAATTAATATTAACCTTAAACCTGAGGAAGTCAATTCATTGTTTCTTTTGGTGCTCCGTCCTGATATAAAATCAAGCACTTAGCCAGGTTCAAGAGTAATCATTTTTTATCTCGACTCGTACGTACCCTTTCCGTATCATTAATTTATGCGAAAAATTATTCATATTGATATGGATGCCTTTTTTGCGGCAGTGGAAATGAGAGATCATCCTGAACTCAGAAATATTCCTATGGCCGTAGGTGGATCACAAGACCGAAGAGGAGTTCTTTGTACGGCCAACTACGAAGCAAGAAAATATGGAGTCAGGTCGGCCATGCCCACCTCCTATGCTTTAAAGTTATGTCCCCAGCTTGTTATCATTAAGCCAAGTATGAGGAAGTATGCCGAGGTTTCTGAGGAAGTTTTTAATATTTTTTCTGAATTTACAGACATTATAGAGCCTTTATCTTTAGATGAGGCCTACTTAGATGTGACACATTCTTCGCACTTTCATGGTTCCGGGACTCTTATGGCCCAGGCAATATGCCAAAAGATTTTTAATCAAACAGGTTTAACAGCTTCGGCGGGAATTGCGCCCAATAAACTTTTAGCTAAACTTGCCAGTGACATCAATAAACCCAATGGTATTTTTACGATAGCTCCTCACCAAGTCACGATGTTTATGAAGACTTTACCTGTGAATCGCTTATGGGGTGTTGGAAAAGTCATGTCGCAAAAGCTTCAGGATCTTGGAATTAAAACTTGTCATGATTTAGAAGCCTACTCCTTAAGTGACCTCGTCCATCAATTTGGAAAATTTGGAGAAATGCTGTTTTATTTTTGCCGTGGAATTGATGAGCGGGAAGTTGAAACGGATTATGAAAGGAAATCACTGGGGACGGAAGAAACGTTTGCTCTAGATATTGAGCAATATGATGACATGAAATTAAATATTTTAAGAATGAGTGATGAATTGATAGAGGAATTAAAAAATTACAGCGACAAAAGAGTGAAAAATCTGCATGTAAAGATCAAGTATTTTGATTTCAAGCAAACAACAATTGAAAGACCGTTAAGTTTAAAACCTGAAAGCTTTTTAGAGCTATTTTCAGAACGGTGGTCCCAGGATCCCCGTCCGATTCGACTCTTAGGTGTAGGGGTTAAATTTGAAGACTCCTATCCCAAAGATCTAGGGCAACTCTCACTTTTGACTTAAAGAATATGATTTTGTAAGAATGCCCTATGAATGAATTTTTTCTTCCTGAAACCCACCCCCTGCACCTTAAGACTGTCTTGGCAGTAGATTATGGCGAAAAATTCATTGGTCTGGCCTGTTATTGCGTGAACAGAGATCCTTATCCGACTCCTTATGGCCGAATCCAAAACAAAAATAATGACTATGTTTTAAAAGAATTAAAAAGAGTTATAAGCGATGAACTTATCGACTTGATAGTTATTGGTCTTCCTCATTTATTAGATGGCAAAAAAACGTCTTCAACGACCAGGGCCGAGAGCTTTATCCAGTTAATACGGGAGCATTTAAGTCTTGAGGTTGAAGAGCAGGATGAAACACTTTCTACATTTGAGGCAGAGTCTAGAATGAAATCCTCCCCTCAGTATAATTTCCAAGTAGATTTATCAAAAATAGATGCCGTGGCGGCCAGTGTAATTTTAGAAGATTTTATTCGCCGCAAGAAGAATAATCTTAAGTTATAATAGTGACTTATGATCAAAAAAATTTTACTCCTCCTTTTTATTTTAATGACGGCCTCTTTAACGGGAGCTGGGCTCTACCTCAAATCACTTTACGATGTGAAGTACAGTGGCCCTGAAACCATATTTATCGTTGAGAATGGTGATACCTTCGGACGAATCAATCAGCGTCTCTTTAATCAAGGCCTTATTTCCAACACGAGACTTTTTCATTATCTAGGAAAATACAAGAAGGCCCTTACAAAATTTAGGGCCGGCAGTTACAACATTCCTCATGGGTCCACCATGCCTGATGTGCTTGATATCCTCGTTTATGGGCAGGCCATTCTTCACAGCCTTACTATTCCTGAGGGAAAAAACATGTATGAAATCGCTAAGCTTTTAGAGGCAGCGAAGATTACCTCTGAAGCAGAGTTCATCGAGATCGTTAAGAATCCAGAATTTATCTCTCAACTTGGAGTAAATGCCCCAAGCTTAGAAGGTTACCTCTACCCTGAAACTTATCGTTTTGCTCCTCAAACCTCAGCTCGAATGGTAGCAAAAACGATGGTGGATCTTTTTCATAAAAAAGTTCAGACTTTGAATTTTTCTCATCCATTCTTAGATAAACATCAGGTCATTATCCTGGCCTCTATGGTTGAGAAGGAAACGGGTGCAAAAGCTGAAAGACCCGCGATTGCAGGCGTTTTCACGAATCGTTTAAAAAAGAGAATGCGTCTTGAATCTGACCCCACAACGATTTATGGAATATGGTCACGCTATACAGGAAACATAAAAAGATCTGATCTCCTAGAAGTGACCCCTTACAATACTTACAAGATTCCTGCGCTTCCTTTAGGGCCTATCGCCAATCCTAGCCTGGCCGCGATTGAAGCAGTTCTAAGCCCTGAAGCCCATGAGTATCTTTTCTTTGTAAGCAAGAATGATGGGACCCATGTTTTTACAAAAAATTATGGAGACCATCGAGATGCTGTAGATAGTTTTCAGAGAAATTCAGACGCAAGAAAAGGTAAAAGCTGGAGAGATTTAAAACAATGAATCACATTTGTCTGAGAGATTAGGAAAGTTGAGGGTTGGACCATCAGACCACATGTAAACAGTCGTCTGCTTATTTG
>CANEVK010000123.1 GCA_947442115.1 Bacteriovoracaceae bacterium
AGGCTGTTTCGAGAAACTCAAATAATTTTCAAAAGGATAGAAGTTGGCCCACAAAAACATTAACGTTGCAGTGATTAAAGTAACTACTCAGAGATAGCGAGAACTATTCACTTTAAATCAATTTAAACCTAGAGCTTGATAAATGGTTCATCGCATTTAGAATAAATAGGGAGCAAGATGGTCTTGCTCACTAAAATGGTTGATCTCCGTTGATTAGACAGCATAGAAAATGGGGGGCGCCAGTCACACACAAATTCAACTTCGCTTACAAATAGATCACCAGTTCAGAAAAATATCAGATAAGATAAATTGTCTTCAAATCAAGTAAGTCACTGTTTTTATTATGCTTTGGCATGTAACAATTTTTTTCCATTTTTCTTTTAAAAAAAAATTAATCTCTATTAGACAAAGAAAAGATTAACAACGGATGGATTAAAACCATTAGATATAAACACAGGAGTCGAGCTTATGAAAAAACTATTAGTAGGACTGTTGGTTTTAGCTTCAATTTCAGCTTTTGCGAAATCAGGGTCTAATGGCTCTCAAGATTTGCTTAGCATTGTGGGCAAAAGAACATTTGCCTTAAAAGTAATTAAGCCGATTGACCTAGAGGGTGGGCAAACCATATTAAAACTCGGGGATCACTGCCGCATGAGCTTCAGTTGGGACTCAGAAGCAAGAGTCGTGGACGCAGACAAAATCATTAATGTGAGAATGGCAGGAGTTGAAACCAACCAAAAAAAGAATTCAATTGGCTACGTCATGAGTATTGATGACCAGAAAAATAATCTTTTAACTTTATCATGCTATGGTCTGAAACTAAGTGATGATTTTACAGTGGATCAATTCTCATCTGAAATCTCTGAATATCTAGAGTTAGAGAAATTGCCAGCACCTAAGAAAATCTAGTCATAGATGAGACTAATGAATCGATGAACGAAGAAAAACCGACCAGTGAAGGGAAAAGGAAGCTTTGAAATTCTCTGGTCCAAATAACGAATAAAATATTAACTAAGTAAACCCAGGTTGATCATTGTATGAAACAACATCACAGCCTCAATTTGACGGATATACTGAAAGAAGAGCTTTCCCAAAAGAAATTAAAAAATCCCTCTTACTCAATAAGGGCACTCGCTCGTGACATCGATATCCCATATAGTGCAGTTTCAAGACTGCTCTCCTTAAATGCAGAGCTGAACCCTAAACATAAATATAAGGTCGGTTTGTTTTTAAAGATACCTAAGGCAGACCTTCTCGATTTTATTTTCTATGAACAGCCTGGTTCAAATTGAATCAGATTTTTCACACACCTCATCACTTACTAATTGTTTTATTCAGTTAATTTAATTAAAAGCTTTCTATATTTTTTTGAATGAACGGCTAGATGGTACAAGTAACGGCCAAAGAAGCGCTAAATTTATTAGGGAGCAGTCGATTTATTTATAAACACTCTTTTATCTATTGAAGAATTTAATAAAAACTTTGAGAACTTAAAAGTTCTGTAGTTTTAAGGACTTTTTAGATGTGGATTATATAATGTCAAAAATTTTACATCCCAATTCTTCTTTTTTAGTCATTTTATTACTATGTTTCGTTAATCAATCTTGTAATTACAAAATTGAAAAGGGTAATTTCCGTAAAAATGTGGCTGTAGACAAATCATTAATTGAGACAGTTTCTTTTAACCAAATTAAGAGAGAGGTCTTTGAAGCAAAATGTATCTCATGTCATGGAAATTCTGGTGGTGTAAATCTTGAAACTTATTCAACCAGCGTACAGTATCTGAACGAAATCAAAGGCTCAGTATTCAATAAACAATCCATGCCAAAAAGTCCCTATCCTCGCTTAAATAAAAGAGAAAGTGAATTACTTATGGCCTGGATTATGGCAGGTGGCCCTGACCGGTCATTAAGGACTGTGACAACGGGAGAAGATGGTGGTGAAGAACCACCCTTGCCATCAGTTGATGCCACATTTGATTCCATTCAGCAAAACATCTTAGCTAAAAAATGTATCGTATGCCACAGCGTTGACGGTGATGCTGAGGATTTACCTCTTGTGACAAAAGATGATCTTGTTAATTCTTCATTTGAAAATCTCGTTATACCTGGTAACCCGCAAGACAGCCGATTAATGCAGGTCCTTGATCAATATTCAAAGCGCTTTATGCCTCCTCGAAGGTCTGGCATAAGTCCTGTTACCGAGGAGGAAAAAAATGCAATTCAAATTTGGATTCAGAATGGCGCAAATTAAGTATTTATTATTCTTTTTAGCAGTGAGCTCACTTCAAGCAAAGACATTAGATCTTGGAGATGGAGTATTGGTTGAGTATACCGCCAAGGGCAATCCAGGTTTGCTAGTCATTAATGGTAAAGGGGCCAAAGCTAAAGGGTTTTTAAAGAATGAGAATAAGACATTAAATGGCAGCTTTGTTTTAAATTTAAAGGAATTTAACTCAGATATTGAGATGCGAGATGAGCACCTTCGCGAAAATTATCTTGAAATTCATAAGGCCGGCTTTGATCAAGCTAAATTAGTTATGAATGATGTCGCCATGGAGGATTTTCCTGAAAATGGTAAGTGGATCCAGAATTCAGTGAAGGGTATGTTAACGTTTCATGGTGTCACCAAAGAAATTATTCTTCAAACGGATTTAGCGGGGGTTGAGTCTGTGATAAAAGGGAAGATTTCTTTTAAAATAAAATTAAAAGATTTTAATATAGAGATTCCCTCATTTGCCGGTATTACGGTTGCGGAAGAAGTGACGATAGCTGCCAATATAAATAATAAGGCTTCTCCTTGATCATTGTTTTATTCATTTTTTCTATTATTTCAGCATGGTCATATCCAGAATTGGTTCGTTATGGATATTCGAACTGTATAACTTGTCATGTTTCCCCCTCTGGCGGTGGTGTTTTAAATCTCTATGGACGAGAGCTCTCTAAGGAGATCCTGAGCACTTGGGGAGTTAAAGGAGAACAGTATTTTGCCTATGGGGCAGTGAAGCTTCCTCAGAATGTAAATCTCCAAGGCTATATGAGAGCGTTGCAGTATCGACGAGATACACCCTATGTTGAAGAAGCAAGAACGATTCTCATGCAGGCGGACCTAGAAGGTTCATATCAGTCAAATAAAGTGACCACTGTTTTATCATTAGGAAGGCAAGAGAAGCAGCTAGGTGGTGATAAAGTTGTGCAACCGATTTCAAGGCGCCACTATGTTAACTATCAAGCTTTCGACTCACTTATTTTGAGGGCCGGAAAATTTTCAAGATCTTTTGGTTTAAATACACCTTATCATACAAGTTATGTCCAGCGTGACCTTGGTTTTGGCCAGGAAACTGAAACCTATAATCTTGAAGCTTCACTATATTTAGATCATTTAACTCTAGTGGGGACTAATATATTTGGAACCTTTAAAGACAAGACCAGTTATGCCACTGAGAGTGGTCAATCACTTTCAGCTCAATATTCATTTCTTAATAATCAAAAAGTTGGTCTTTCAACTTTTTACGGTAGAGACGAAGTCCAGCGAAGATCAATTATAGGGCCTTGGCTCATTTTAAACTATAAAAAAGATCTTTTTTTGATGTCGGAAACATTTTTTCAGAAAAAAGAACTTTTTAATTCGGGCGTAAATTCATCTGGCTATGTTTCAACAAATCGAATTAATTATCAGATTTATCGTGGGTTAATTCCATTTTTTACGTTTGAGGCAAGTCAACTTGATTGGAGCGTCGACACAAGCAAGAAGCAATCTTATGGATTGGGGCTCCAATTTTTTCCAAGACCTCACTTTGAATTAATCGCTTCTGCTCAAAGAGACCGTTACTACATTCAAGAAGGATATTTTTCAAGCTTGTATCTTTTTACTTTTAATTTTTACTTATAGCCCATAAGAGGAATTTTATGTTGAAGTCTTTTTTTGTTTTACTCATTTTTTTGCAATCGAGTTTTACCATCGGTGCAACTCAGGATGATTCTAAATTACTTTCTAAATATTTCTTTGAAATTACTGGAAAGCCACTGAGCTTAAAGAACCCTAATCGAGATCGTTGGCTAAGCATGTTTTCAAATAATCAGCAACTTGAAGTGATTCAGGAAATGTTAAAGGATCCTGGTTTTATTGATAATACTTCTCATGCGTGGGCGATTCGTTATTTGAATGCTGAAAGTTCACCTCATTTAGAGTTAAATGATGCTCTCGCCTTAATCATTGGTATTATTAGAGACGAACGGAATGCGAAAGACTTTCTACTTGGTAATTATGCCTATTCTGCAGGCCATCGTTTGGGCTCTGGATTGCCATCAGTTTCATCAAATGCGGGTTATAAGGAATTTGAGAGGAGATTGCTAAGCTTTAACAAACTTTCCCTCATCCCTTATCAATGGGATGTGCAAGGATTTGGAGAAAATGCTGGTATTCTTACTACAAGATGGTGGGGAGAAAAGTATTATCAAGCAGGTACAAATCGCCGTGCAGTTGTAGGTCTTTTAAATGTCTTTATGTGTCAGCCAGTTGAGGCATGGAAAACGTCTCTGCTCTCTACGAAAAGAATACGGCAGGACGTACCGAGGGATCCTTCAAATGATCCTCGTATCTTTCAAACTGAATGTCGTTCATGTCATGGCCCCATGGATGCCTTGGCAGGTGCTTTTGCGCACTTGGATTTTAAGAACAATACTTTAGTTTATAATCGAGATGTTTCAAAAAAATATTTTAATAATGCCCACACTTATCCTGAGGGTTATAAAACAATTGATAACAGTTGGAAGAATCTCCTTATCGTCCGGGAAGATCTAGGATTTGGTTGGGGCAAAAGAGTAAGCGGGAAAGGTCTTGTTGAGCTCTCTCAAATGATTGTGGAGTCAGATGGCTTTGGACGTTGTCTTGCCAAAAGGGCCGTCAGTCAATTTTGCCATAAAAATTTAAATTTGAATGATCCGTGGATCCAAGATCTTGGTAGCAAACTAAAATCCGAGGATAGCTATAATTTAAAAAGTTTATTTGCTGAGGTTTTACTTTCACGAAATTGCATCAATTAATTTGACGCCAAAAGGATAATTTATGAAAAAGAAACTATTACTGTCATTATTTTTGTTTTTGATCTTTTTTAATAACGTTTTTGGTGAAGTCTTTAGGCTTAAAGATTTTCGTCAGATTTTGACACACTTGCAACAGGCAACGAATGTTTATGAAAGATCGGATTCTTTAAATACTTACTATTTTTCAAGAATATCATCTCTTCCTAAAACTGGTTCAATAGATGAAATCACTCCTCATTCTATACAAACGACTATTGGTCTTTCATCTTTTCTATGTGAGAAAATGATCATTAAAGATTTGAATCTTGCTCCTGAAAAAAGATGGGCCCATCAGGTTATTGATTTTAATCTTGCTCCATCAGAAGGTTTACTTTTGAACAGAAGAATTGAATTAATTAAAAATTATTCCCAGCTTTTTTGGCTCAGAGATCCTGATGCTGAAGAGACTAAAATACTAGATTCTTTCATACAAGATTTGATGGCCAGTTATCCTGATGATAGCAAGTCATTATTACAGATTCTTACGGCGACTTGTGTTTCTTTCGCTGCAAGTTTTGATTCACAGCTAGCGATTTAATAGGAGTTTTATGAAAACGATGAATTTAACCAAAAATCAAATTAAACATCTTAATTCACATTCAGGCAAACTCTCACGTCGTCAATTTGTTGGCCTTGGTCTTGCCGGAGCAACAAGTGTTGTTTTTTCTTCTCGTGCATTGGGAATGCCTTCATTAAATTCAGGGTTACCTTCCCATTTTAATAATACGATTCCCTTTTTATCTTTTGATCTTGTTGGTGGAGCATCAATGCCAGGCAATTTTCTCGTCGGAAACTCTGGTGGACCTCAAGACCTTCTAACTAGTTATGACGTTTTGGGGTGGAACCCAAGAGTTGATGGTTGGGATGATCGATTTGGATTGCCAATGGGTAAGGCCAATGTGAGTAAAATTTTTGAAGGTATGACTCAAGTGATGAGTGCAGAAGCTCAAAGTCGTTTTAAAATGGCCAGTATTGTTCATGTGACTAGGGATGATACATCTGATAACCCGTTGTCACTTCTTGAGCTTGTGACTTCTGTAGAAGGTGCGGGTGGTAATGGTTTTAAAAATGGTGTTGGAACATATTCCACAAATTCTGGTGGCAATAGTGGTAGTTTAAAAACTTTTTCAACTTCACGTCCTTTATTTATTTCTCAACCTAATGATTTTGGTCTTTTGTCCGGTAGATCAAATGTTATTCAGAAACTAGGTGAAAATTCTAACAATTCTCTTGGTACGACTCTTCGTAAACTATCTCGTCGCCAAGTTTTTAATCTTTTTGGAGATGGAGAAAAGTCTCGCCAGATTAATAATCAATTTGAAGGTTTGAGTGCGCTTAATACATTAAACTTCAAACCCACTGATTATTCTGATCTCGTCGATATATACAGTTTAAACCAGAATAATGATTCAACGACCTTACTTCGTGCCGGTATAGCACATCTAGTGATTAATAAGGTCTCTGGCCCTGGAGTGATTACTATTGGTGGTTGTGATTATCATGACGGCACTCAAGCGACTGGAGATGCAAAAGACCTCGAGATTGGTAACAATATTGGTCGAGCTATTGAGCTGGCGCACAGACGAAAAACGCCTCTCTTTATTCATATTTTTACAGATGGTGGTGTTTCGGCGAAGACTGGATCAAGAGATTGGTTAGCGGATGATGGTGAAAAATCTTTATCTGTGATTGGTTTTTATGACCCTGCTTCGATTCCTACCTATCGAACATCGAATAGTATGCAGATCGGTCACTTCACAAATGGGCAAGGAGTTAATCGTGATACCTTGTTGGGCGCCTCACCTTCACTTGCGAGTTATGCTGTATTTGCAAACTATCTTAATTTGAATGGAAGATTAGGTGATTTTAACGAGTACACGGCCAGGCCTTTCACTTCAGAGGGCCTTGATTCGATTTTAGTTTTTAACTAAGGCATTTTTATGATCAAGATTATTATTTTTTCTCTTTTAGTTTCGCTTCATTCCTGGGGCTCAGTTTGTGAAGATGGGGTTGAAGCTTTCAGTAAGACATTACATCCTCAACTCGTTATTAACTGCAGCAGTTGTCACGGAGAAGGTGGGAGCAGTACTAAACATTCTGTTTCTAGCTCTCGAGAGGCGTATACCCTGGCCAGAAAGTTTGTCGATTTTAGTCAAATTCAAAACTCAAAATTTTATAAAAAAGTTTCGAGGGCCCATTGGCTTGACTACGACTCAAATGCCAAAGGCATGACTGTTTCTCAAATTGATAGTCTTTTACAAGCTTGGTGGCAAGAGGGTGAAAAAAACTGTCCGTCCCCATTTGGTTTTGAAACTAAACAAATTGTCGTTCCTGATAATATTCCTCTAAGAGCTTCGGGTAATTATATGACGTTAAGGTTTGATCTCGGGGAGACTAAACCTATTTTCAAAAATTGTTTTTTTGAGATTGATGCCCAGATATTTTTAGAGAAAACGGAATTGGTTCCTAGATCCTATCGTTTCAAAGACCCAAGGATCCATTGCAAAAGTGGAAACCTCCATTTGAATCAATTACGTCTTATTTTAGATGGAACAACCCAGTCTTTTGAGAATATTTATGATGATTTAAATGTGGACCTAGGAGCATCCGAGAGTCCTCATTTGTTATCAAATGAGTTGTTAATTACAGTGTCTCGGCTTGACTCACAAAATTATCTCTCAATTGGATTTGGCCAACTCCTCATGAATTCAAAAAAATAATTTATTTAAGGTTAAATTATGAAATCTATTTTCTTTTTCTTTTTTTCTTCACTGGCCTTGTCTGTCTTCGCAAGATCAGGTGAAATCCAATTTGTTGCAACAAATAACCGTTTAATCTGCGTGGCAGTTGACTCTAAAGTGAAGTGCTTGGGGTCTAATTTTCATGGCCAGGCGCAGACGATTCAGTTTAATAATCTTAAGGATCTCTCAGTCGGCAGTGGACATGCGTGTGCTTTGGATGAAGATGGTGTTTGGTGCTGGGG
>CANEVK010000124.1 GCA_947442115.1 Bacteriovoracaceae bacterium
ACGATACGGGAATGACTTATACTTGCTTAGTCTCCACTGAGGTCACTGGGGTTGAAGCAGGAAAAGTAGATTGTGCAACTTTCATCCATGGGCCCTTAGGACATTTCACATTTGCCACTGATGCAGTCATGACCTGGTACCCTTCACCTGATATCCAGGGGACTTGGGAATTCATGATCAAAGGCACGAATGCTTCTGGAAGTCACAGCCGATTTTTCAGAGTCAATTTTGGTCACTTCTCCCAGGGCGCTGGACTCTTGGCGGACTATCGTTCTGCTTTTAGTGATACCACCGTTCCCAATCAGGCCGGAGAACTTTTTTGGGATGATATCTCTGGCAACAGTAGAAATGCCACTATCACCGGAGCTCCTCTTTGGGCCGGATCAATTGCCAACGAGCAGGCCAATCCTCTGCGCTTAACTTTAGATGGATCAACCAAAGTGAACCTAGGACCACTTCTGAATGGTCTGGCGAAATTTGATATCGATTTATGGATGAGTAATCCTATTACCACATTCACGAATGGCTCCACTGTCATGAGCATGGATAGCGCGAGCTCTGATAAGGGCTTTGTTATCAAACAAAAAAATATGTATGACGGCTCCAAAGCTCTCTCGTTTGATTTTACCCGCTCTTACCGCAACAATGTCATGGTCAGCGGTCAATCTCCGACGATTGCCTATTGGAGATTTGAAGAAACCTCTGGCAATAATTTTAATGAAGAGATTAATAATCTCGATGTGCTTTATGGAGATGGAACTTTTGGAACTTCTACAGCGGTAGGCATCACCCATTCCCAGGAAGGATCATCTAGAGGTGATACCGTTGCCAAGTCAGTTAAAGTTCACACTCATCGCTTGAACCTTCCGAACTCAGCAACGCTAAAACCAGCAAGTGCTCCTTTCACGATCGAGATGTGGGTGAAGTATGAAAATACCATCACACCAGCGGACCACGATCTTTATACCTATAGAGATGATAATTTTGATAATGGAATCGAGTTCAGTGTTGTGAACGGAATACTAACCGTTAAATACAAGCCTGAATGCGAAAACGTTGTGACATTGAGTCCAACCAATTTGGCCCACGGTCACCTCTTTGATAAAAACTGGCACCAAATTACCTTCACCGCCAATCAGGCTTCAAAAATTCTCTATGTTGATGGGATGCCTGTGTCTACTCAGTCCCATGTGCTTAACGAACCCATAACTTGTCCGCTCAAAGGCTTTATAACCTGGCCTGCCACTCCAACGAAGGCCTGGCTTGCGAATGGTGCAGACTCCAACAACCCATTGTACTTAGATGAAGTTGCGATTTATGGCTATGACATGAACGGCACAGATATTAAAAAGCATGTGGCGCTTGGGGATCATTTTAATTATTACCAGGCCAACTATCCGGCCAATGCTCAATTTCAAACTCAACCACTGGGTTACTGGAGATTGTCCGCCACTCAGTCAGATAATAATAAAATTATTTTCCAAGATGCCTCTCTTAAAAACCAGGATCTCATTTGTGATCAGGCGGGAACAATTGTGACCCCTGGCGTTTACAAACGCTTCATGGGATCAAGTCTAGACACAGATGGGGCCATGAGTTTTGGGCACACCAATCGTTGCCGAGTGAAAAACCATACCAGACTCATTTTTGATCAGGCCATGTCCTTCTCGGCTTGGGTGAACACAGTTTCCACTTCTTCGACAACTAAAATCATGAGTATTAATGATTACACAAATGACACCTCAGGAGTTTATTTTGTTATCACCACTGATGGTTATCTTCGCGTAGGTTTTAATAATACTTACGGCTCTCCAGAAGTAAATTATATACAAAGCTCCTACCCCGTCATGTCTAATGGAACGAGCATTACTCCAGGCTGGTATCATGTCACTTTCACTTATAATGCGACTTTACCTTCGACTCAAAGATTGGCCCTTTATTTAAATGGTGTAGCTATTAAAACCGCTGTTGTTGGGACAGTCCCCTCATCTCTTTCTTCTCTTACTGGTTTAACAAAAGAGCTCCAAATCGGAACACTGAAAACTCTGACCTCTACTTGGTTTGATAACAACGTGGGGTCTTTAGATGAAGCAGTGATTTATAATCGTCTTCTTTCGGCCCATGAAATTAAGGCCCAGGCCATGGAAGGAAGTCTTCGCTCAGTTGATTTTCAAGTCACCACACTCTCAACCGTGGTTCCAACCACAATACCTCTGGATAATATTAATATCCACTATGACAATCCTCTCATGCGGATTTACTGGAACGGAAATCTCGTTCAGGCCATGCGCCCAGGCATAGCCACTTTTGATAACCTTGATATTAACATCGGTGACACCTCAAATGGCTTTAGAGGACATCTCTATGATGTCAAGGTTTATGGTCATGCCACGACCATTCTCTCAACTCTTGATGTCTATAAAAACTTTTTTTATACTGCCGAAAAGCATCGACCAAAAAGAACCCACTCCGTGATTGGGGCAAGTTATTATGCATTCAATGATTACATAGCTGAGAATTTCCTTAAATTAAATTTCAATGCCTCTTCTGCTTTTGATGGTATCAGGCCTCATTATGCAGATAATGGCTCTTGCCCACGACAGCAGTACATCTGGCAAGGTCAAAAAATTCCAGATACGGCCATTACCACCTTGGAGCCAAGACAAAATCTGGCGTGGTTAAAAAACTTTGGTTCATCGTCTTGTACTTCAAGTGCTTGGCAAGGCAGTATGTTTGATGCTCAAGATCCTTATCGCCTCAACTTCGATGGCATAGATGACTGGGTGGACTTAGGGTCTGATCATGCAGGTATAGTTGATGGTAATATGATGGTTTGTATTTGGCACCGAACAAGCCAAAACACCACAGGTAAAAAGGTGGCACTTTTTTCAAAAGCTGATAACACAGGCTCTCAATTTTATATTGGAATAGAAAACAATAAATTCAAAACTATCTGGAAGGGTAATACTGCAACCAGGACTATGTTTGTAGACAGGCCGGGCGCAACCTACAATAATAAATGGACTCATATTTGTGTTTCAACGTATAGTTATCTTAATGGAAGTTTGCTAGCGGCTATTTATATCAACGGTAGTTGGGTCTATACTAATAATGCTACAAGTACAACTTGGGCAACGGGTGATAATCTCCACACAACGAGTGTTTTAGCCACACCTAGCCGCATGAGTTTGGGTGTTCAGGCCGATGAGAATATGATGACATCGGGACCATTCTTTGAAGGTGAAATAAGCTCTGTTCAAATCTATACCCACAATAACTATTTTTATTGGTACTGGTACTCATTTGTTCCCGCCCTTTGGAACATGGAAAAATACCTCTATCAGGACGCCATGTAGAATGGCATCCTGATAATCCATCCTTCATCTTCCGACTTTTCTTGTCGGCAATAGAGCGAATTTCCTCCATGACAGTTTTCCCAAATGCCCTTAAAATTTAGAGATGAAATTTATCTATCCATTGGCCTTTACAGTTCTTTTACTGGTGTTTCAGTCCTGCGCCCATTTTGGGCCTTTGAAAAATGATATCACCATCACTACCAACAAGCCGGCCCAGGTGAGTTTGGTGGATTACAAGCGGGATACGTTCATCGATCTTGGTCCAACTCCCTTTAAGATGGAGATGAGTAAAATTAAAGAAATGACTGATCAAAGTGAATGGCTCTATCTAATCGTTAAATCTCCTGGTTTTGTATCTGAAAATATTCTCCTACCGGTGAACCAAAAACTATCTGTAGATGTTAAGCTCAAACTCCAGCCCATTGAATGGTGGAATGATCCCTCCGGTGCACTTCCCTCTCACATCGTGAATCAAATGGGGCGCCAGATTCAAAAAATATATCTGAACATTAGGCAGGGAAAACTAGACGACGCCTTAACCTCTATTGAACAGTTAATTTTAGAGTATCCCATGGCGGCTTTTTTTCATGATTTAAAAGGCTCAATACTTCTGCTGTTAGGAAAAAAGAAAGAGGCAGCTTCAAGCTACCAGCGCTCTCTGCAAATCTCATCTGATAATATTGAAACGATCAAAATATTAAATGATCTTAAACTTGAGGGTATAACTCCATGAGATCAACATTCATCGGGTTGCTGATTGCCCCAGTCATTATCTACTTTGCTCTGACCGAGTCTATTCCTAATATGTTTATATTATTTAACATCATAGGGCTATTGGTTGTTGCCGGTGGAACATTCTCTGCAGGAGTTATGACCTATGGTTTAAAGGAATTACTAACTCTGGCCAAGATTTCTTTAAAAGTATTTATAAAGCCCGAAGAAAAAAATGAAAAGAACATAGCGGATATCATCAGAGTTTCTTCATTCCTAGAAAAGAACCCGGATACAATTTCCACTTTTCAGGGCCATGACATCCATCCTTTTTTTAAAGATGGACTTCGTTTAATTGAGAACGGTTTTTCAGATGAGCAAATTGAAGAAATAATGAATAATGATGTTGAAAAAAGATATCAAAGACAGATGGGAGAAGTTGAGCTCCTCAAAACTATTGCGAAGTATCCGCCGGCCTTTGGAATGATTGGAACTGTCATCGGTTTAATTGGATTATTGACGACATTGAACTCGGATGTACAGGTCGGCAATAATATGATAGGCCCGTCCATGGCGATCGCACTTTTAACAACACTCTATGGTCTAATTTTCTCAAACTACTTTTTTGTCCCCCTCTCTGACAATCTCCTTCATCGGCTCTATCATGATATTAACCTCCGTAAAATGATTGTTGAGGGAGTGATATTAATTCAGCAAAAAAAAGATCCTGTTTTCATTCGGGAATATTTAATTGTAAATATCAAGCCTGATAAGAGAAATGAGATCATAATGAGTAATTTTTAAATGAAAAAAATAACTCGTAAGAATAAGTCCACTGACATGTTCAGAACTTTCCCAGATGAAAGAGATGCGTGGCTTTTAAGTTATGCAGACGTCATTACAATGCTCTTATGTTTTTTCGTGATATTCTTCTCGTTCGAAAAACAAAACTCTACCAGCGACTTCAAAGATGTTATGGCATTTATGAAGGAGGAGCTAGGCCTTAAAAATATTCCTAAAAGTAACCTCAAAAACGTGAAAGAAATGATTAAGGCACGTTTTGGAGACGATCAAATCGTTGCGGAGCTGGAAAAGTTGAATATTAAATACAAGGTTCAGGTTCTCAACTACGCCAATTATGTGGCCATCGAATTCCCAGAAGGCAATATGTTTAATCAAGGAGCAGATAGATTGAACCTTGAAGGAAGCAATCAGTTAATTCCTATTGTTAAGGCGCTTGCCTCTTATCAAAACAAACTTAATATCAACATTGTCGCCTACACAGATTCTGTTCCAGTGAACAAGAATCAACAATCAATTCGTTGGTGGAAGAACAATCGTGAATTGTCTGCTCAGAGGGCCCTTAATGTGCAGAATTTTTTCCTAAACCGAGGTTTTTCAGAGAATTCAGTGTTTATCACCGGCCGTGGAATAAAAACTTCCCCAGGCCCAACTCAAATTAAACCCTACTCTTTGGACGGTAAATTAATTGATACCCAAGAATTTAATCAATCAAGAACAATTTCCCTCCGACTTGAATCAAAGGACAGCCCATGAAAAAAATAGTAATCTTTTTCATTTTCATCAACTCCTTTGCCGCCACAGCACAAACAAATCTAGAAATTCTAAATGATAAAATACGACCTATCGCTTTCCAGGTAGAAAAAAGCTTAAGCACGACATTGAAAGATCGCATCGCTGAAAATTACCCCAAAGACAAAATTTCTGTCGACGTTAAGCTCAGTGTTAGTCCGGCCAGGCTTGCTAATCGCTTAGGTATTCCACTTGCGAAATCTAAATTTTCCCTCCCTGGTCTCGACGAATCAAAAGAAATAACCGACACAAAACTACTCAACTTTCATCCAACATTGAGTGACATTGTCTCAGTTGTGACTTTGATGGAGGTGTCGATCATTACACCTGAAAAAATTGATGTCGAGAACACGGCACAGATAAAAAATTTGATTGCATCAGAGGTTAGCACCTTAAAAATCAAGCAAATTAATTATAAATTTCTTATCGGTAATCAAAATATCAAACCAAATATTGATAAGACACCCCCCCAGGAAACCACAAGTACTGATGATTCCTCTGAGAAATCAAGCTCCCTTCTTCCGACAGTCGTTGGCGTATCAGCTCTTATGATTGCCCTGATTATTTCCTATTTCTTCTTTGTGGGTATTAAAAAATTAGAAGGCCTACTGAAAGAATTAAATCAGGGTTTGGCCTCTCTTGCTTCGGGTAATTTAGGCGCCGGTTCCAATCAAGGCTTGCCTCCTGTTCAAAAGATAGACATCTCAAACTCAGGCAACTCTTCGACTGCGGAAGATGAAGAAGAAATCAATCAGAGATTAGAAAAGTTATTAACTAAAAATCCTGAGGTGATAATTCCCTATTTTGAGCATATCTTGGACATTCAAGATTTTGCCAAGATGCTTGTCATATTGAGTGCGCTAAATACCAATGACAGGGCAAGTTGCTCAGACAAAATGCCCGAGTCGTTCCGACGAGGCTATAATCATTATATTTCCAGTCTTGTGGCCGGTCCGGAAATGGAAAAGATGTTTTTTCTAATAAGTAAAGAAATACATGGTGATCTTAAACTACTCTCACTCGATCCTTTATATTTGCTTAATAAATCAATCAAACTAAAAATAGAAAAAGTAAAAAGAGAATTTCTGGTTAATGTTTTTGAGAAGTGCAACGAAAGTGAGTTTTCTCACCTCATTAAAATAATTGATCCTGTTTTAACTGCGTCCACTCTGGCGCTGAATCCTCAGTTAATAGATCAATACAGTAAGATCTCTTCAGATAATCTCAAGGCCGATTCTTTAAAGATTTTATCTCATAAACTTAATGCTTTTGCGGTTGCTTCTTCTCGAAACGTAACATATCCACTGGCCTCTTTTTTATCTCCAGATATTGAAGCAGAGTTCAATCGTAAAACTGGCACCGAAAATACAAGTTGGGAGCTACTGTCTGAAAAACAGCTTTTTCAGCTAGAAAAATATGCTAAAGGTCTTAGTATTTCTCAATTATCTGCATTATTGGCCATTATTCCCCAAGAATTAAAGACTCAAATTCTTTCGCGCCTGCCTGATATAAAATCTCAGCAGCTTCAGCGCTACGGAATTAAATTAACAGATGAAAGCTTCAGGCTCAAACATGAATTTATCACTTACGCTTTTTCGGAAACGATCCAGTAATGATAAGATCAATAATTCTTTCTTTATTTTTTTTATCTCTCCCAGCTCACTCTTTTGAAATGTTTCAGAATACAAGCTTTAAGTTTCAGATGAATCTGGGAATAACCAACGAGTCTTTAACTTCGAATAATTCAAGTTCGGGGTCATCGGTAACTAATTTTTCCCAATTTGAGTTTAGGCCCCAAGTGGTTTATTTTTTTTCACCGGATATTGCTGTTGGTGGATATTACTTTCAAAAATCACTTTTGGCCGACTTCAATTCTTTTGGAATAGGTGGCTTCATTCGGTATTACTATTTAGGACAAGGCTCAGTCATTAAATCAAAGATTGAGAATAAAGCAACAACGATGGCGCCTACATTTGCACCTTATATTGATCTCGGGGGTAAAAGGGAAACCCTGGAGGCAGAAACGGTATCTGTCAGCTTTAGTGGGTTTGATATCGCTACGGGTGTAGACTGGCATTGGAGTCATGGATATTTTTTAAATTTAGCAATAAGTCTCTCTAGCCAGTTAAGTGGTAAAGAGAGAACACTTTTCTCTCAAACTGTCATGTTTGGATTGGGTAAGTCACTATCCCTTTAAAACTGCCCTTTTATAATTATTTAAAGGAGCAAGTTTAAATAACTTTGGCCTGTGGAAAATCTTTTCTCATTTCCTCTAATACTTGTTTCATATGGACTTCCCCTTTCGTCTCAAGAGTAAAGAATACATTTGTTCCAGTTATTCCTGTTTCATTGGAAGTTCTGTCATGAACCACTTCTAATATATTAGCACCTACATCTTTAATCAC
>CANEVK010000125.1 GCA_947442115.1 Bacteriovoracaceae bacterium
AATCAATCTCATCAAAGTCTTTGGGGTCGAGGCCAAAGGCACTTTCTTGCTTAAAGGTGATTTGTCCCAAATCCATAATGCGTTTTTCAATGGGGGCCTTATCGACACTGATAGTGTGATTAAACTCGAGAGTCCGCAAAACCCAGGTCCATCCACCAGGACATGACCCCACATCTATCGCTGTGCCACCTTTAATTTCTTCTGGCGCATAAACCGTGAAAAACTCCCAAAGTTTGAGATAAGCTCGGGAGGGAGGCATCACCTTATCCTCTTGAAAGGTTATTTCACCTAAAGCAAAAGGGGAGGAGGTTTTTTGAGTCGCGAGGATTTGATCCGCTTCCCATAGAGTCCAAAATCCCATCGGGGCCGTTGGAACTGGATTTCTAAAAGGGATGGCTTTTGTATTAATTTTTGGGAGTTCATCTTGAATCAGTTGGGCACGTCTATGGTTACCTACGGTAAAGAGTCCCCAGTTTCGTCCGAGGGCCTTAAGTTTTTTAGCTCCATCATTAATGGAGGTGATAGAAATACTTTCAAGATTCCAGGCCGTCATCTGGGCCCAAATCATCGCTGGATGATCACCTTCAACGAGGTAGAGGCGCTCTCGCTTCTCAGCGATTTTAAGACCTTTGATCTCGAGTTCTTTTTCCAGCTCTTTTTCGAACTTATGGATGGCCAGGTAGCCTGTATAATTTGACATGCTTCCCTATACACCAAATCTATCCCGTGTTAAAAGCCCCTTATGATACATACGAAAAAAAACCAGGAAATGAAGGTCTACGGTCGCCATGCGGCCCTCACTCTCTTTAAGAATCGTCCCGAGGATGTCATCCGGGCCTATGTGACAAGAGATGGAGTCTTTGAGTTTAGGGACCTTATACGACATTGCGTGGATAATAAGCTGGCGTATCATGTGGTGGAGAAGGAAGAGCTCGATAAACTCTCTAAAGCGACTCACCATGAAGATATTCTCTTAGTTGTGAGAACTAAAAAATTACCGGCCCTAAAAGATTTACTTTCCTCCAATGGGCGATCCCTCATTCTGGCCCTTGAGGAGGTTGAAAATCCTCATAATCTTGGCGCCATCATGAGATCGGCCGCTCACTTTGGAGTGACTGGTATTCTCTATGAGGCAAAGGTTCCTGTGGCCCTGACGTCATCTGCAATCAGAACGGCCGAAGGGGGAGCAGAAAGTGTGCCGGCGCTTCATCTTACCAATTGGGCCGAAGTCATCGATTTAGCAAAAAATAAAGGTTACAAGATTTTTGCGACTTCTAGTCATGAGGGAGACTCACTTTATGAGACGAGCTTCCCTGAAAAGACGATTTTATTTTTAGGAGCTGAAAGAGAAGGTCTTTCGGATAAGCTTCTGAAGGCGATTAAGTCCCATATCGCTGTTCCTGGAACAGGTGCGGTGGAGAGTCTCAATGTCTCTAATGCGGCCACGGTGATTTTATCTGAATGGTTTAGGCAGGGTCTTTAATAAGATTTTGCTGTGACAAAAATCCCGGCCGGAAGAACGCGCTCATCATTTTGATGTTTCACACCTAGCTCGCCAGGCCTAATTTCTTTCCAACGGCGATCAAAAACAATATTGCGTAAGGCCTCTGGCTGCACCCCATGAGTGTGACTTGAAAGAAAGAGGAAGCTATTGTCTTTATTTAAAACACTCATCATAAGTTCTGTTAAAACATGGATGCTTTTTTCAAAGTCCCAAACTTCTTTTTTGGCCCCATGACCCCAGCTTGGTGGATCGGCCAGGATGCCATCGTAGGTAAATTTCTTTTTAAAGGAATGTTTAAGAAATTCTTGAGCATCTTCATGCACCCAACGAACACTTGTCTGAGGCAATTTACTTAAGGCAAGGTTCTCCTTGCCCCAATCAAGAATCCCTTTAGATGAGTCGACGTGAAAGACTTCTGCTCCGGCCGCTGCCATCACGATACTGGCGCAACCTGTGTAACCAAAAAGATTAATCACCTTAGGAGCGCGACCTAGTTTTTCTTTAAGTGTTTTAACTTCATTGTAGAGCCAAATCCAAACGGGGATTTGTTCAAAGAAAACGCCACAATGACCAAAGGTTGTGAACTTCAGCCTGAAGATGAGTTTTCTTCCGTCGATTTCAAACGGGAGAGTCAGATTTGGGTTTGGCTCTTTTTGGTGCTCCCATTTACCGCCACCATCTTTTGTCCGAAGACAATTTGAAGTGGCCTGATTCCATGTGTTTTGATCTAAACGTGGTTTCCAAATCGCCTGGGGTGAAGGCCTAGAAACCTTTACACCACTGATGATTTCAAGTTTTTTTCCAAGCCCAGAGTCAAGGAGTTCATAGTTCGGAAGATTTTTTGTGATCATTTGATTTCGAATGTTACTTGAATTTGAGTTGAGAAATTTTGCGTTCCAGCTTCAACGCTTGGAGCACTTCCATCCATCATCATGGTACTTTTCGCCATAACCATTCTCTCCGGCACTGGGGCCTGATTGAGGGCCGGAGCTTCAACGAGATTGAGAACTTTGCCGACCCCAAAATTAAGCTTTTTCGCAAGCTGATCGGCCTTCTTTTTGGCGTCTATTGAGGCCAAGTCCAAGCATTTTAAATATTCATCTTGAGATTTTTCTAGAGAAAGGAAAGTTATGAGGGATCCGACATTTTGGATGCCTACATTCGAGGCTTCCATCATCGCCTCACCAAGCCGCTGAATCTGAGAGGTCGTCACCTCTAAAGTCATGCTAACTTTTATGCCTTTATCAACGTATTTATCTTTTTCATATTCGCGCACTGGATAGACTGAGTAATTAAGAGTTCTTAATTCAAAATGTTCTAATTTTAGTTTTTGAATTTTCTCTTTCAGCTCATTAATTTGATGAGTAGTTTTTTTGACGGCTGATTGAAGATCCTTATTTTGATTTTCCGCCGTAAAGTTGATGCTTCCTCTGTCTGGAACAACTTTAAGTTGGCAATTGCCTTGTACAAGTAGTCCTTGCTTTGCGGAAGCCATAGCGGCACTAGAAATGATAAAAGCAAGGATCCAATTCATTATTCAATCCCTTTAAGGGCCAGGTCGTCCAAAGTCACAGGAGCACTTTGCTCATCTATCTCTACCACGTAGAGAATACCTTTGATGTTTGTTTCATTTACATAAGTCATATCTAAATCCATCGCCTTCATCACAGAATCAAGTAAGTTTCTTTGATCCTTGTAAGTGACACCGTCATAGATATTTTCTCTTTGAGCAATACAACCACTGGTCCGCATGAAAGGGTAGTAAGGAGTATTTTTATCAATATTTATTTTTCCAGTACCATGAATACGAAGATGATTTCTGCCAATGTCTCTTGCAACGGTCGCCGGCTTCCACCAGTCTGAGTTGTGGGATGAGGCAGGAAGAAGTGATTTGATTAGAACTTCATTAGATGATTTAGGAACAAAATTTAAAATCATTCGGCGGAATTTTCCGAAAGAAAGTTGTGAGTCAGCCACCGGCATGACTGAATCGATAGTATGAATTCCGGCCGGAGTATTTCCATTTCTCACATAGCTTGGGAGTCCCCGGCTAGACGAGGCGAGAGATGGATTTGACCAGAGTTTTCCTTCATCATCTCTTACAGCATCACCGTGGATATTTTTCATCACCATGAGGCATGGATAAAGCCTATTGGTTCTACAGAACATAAAGATCTTAACGCTTTTTACATACTCACCATTCATGTAAGTGGTGACATCTGGAGCGTTATGGAAAAGATCCCCAATCTCATCATTAGTCATCTCGCTATTGGAGTCTTCAATCTGAACGATATCAAAAAACTGATCATGAGTTCGAGCAAGTGAAACAACCTCCGAGGCACCTGCGAGCAAAAGCACTTCTTCATAGGCAGCTATAAGGTAGATAACTTTAGTTTCAACTGATGGGTTTCTAAGATGATTTAAAAGTTCTTGCTCAAGCTCTACAGGAAGTGAAGTGGTCTTTTTATATTTAAGTCTAAGGATAGCAATTCTAAGTTTTTGAGACAGATCAAAATGGAGAGGAGCTTCTTGATTTAAAACTTTATTGGCCTTGAAAGAACCCTCTTCAGCTAAGTCCCAAAGGGCGTCGACAAAGACAGTTTGCTCAAACTGAGTAAAGCCTTGGTAGGATTGAGTTTTAGTTTTTGAAGATGATTCAATCGCCGCTTGAAACTGGCCATAAAGGGTCTCTTCAAGTACGGCGTCTGAAATTGAGGCAAAACCCTGAGTGATTGAAAGAAGTAAACTAAGTGCAATCCATTGAAGCATAATTCATCCCTTTGAAAGCCATCTTTAGTCACGAAGCGTAACACTCAAGTGTTCGGGACGACAAGGGGGATGCTTGAAAACTTTCTGTTTGGAATGCTAGGGCATGTAAACAAGGCTTGTCATCGTTGGGTAGACTCTTGACTCGGCGAGCCATATGTGGCCTTCCTGACACTCATAACGAGGATCGTATTTTCCACAATCCTCACCCCAGCTATTACGGATCAGGTACTCACAGCTTTTGGCTTCCGGGTTCCAGCGGCGTCCTAAAATGATAGAGGTGTGAAGTTGGTTGATTTTAAAGCCCCGAGTAGAGCTATCTTTTAAAATTCGCGAATCGTAATCAAGGCCCACCACTTTGCCAAGGGTGAGTTGTCTTGAAACATGAGTAAAAATTTTTGGAGATTTAAAAATCATTTTTACTTTTGAAGGGCGATCAAAGGCGATTCGGTCTTGAGAGCAAACTTGGTCTCTTAATTTAAAATAAAATCCTGCAAGAAATTTAGAATCAAGCAGCTTGAGAAATATTTGGGCATCGACATTTTTAAATTGATAATAATAGGGAAGATTTCCCAGTGTGAGGGATTTTCTTTTATTATATAATAAAGAAATATCCTTCATCGCTTCTTTTAAATCAACTTCTTGCTGTTTAATTCCGGATTGAGTGAGAGAGACTTTAACCCATTTTTCAGAGGGGAAAACCGACTCTGGGCACCAGCCATTTTCCATCGCCTCGAGCAAAGCCTTTTTGTTAAATCCTGTTTGGTGAGCTTCATTTTTGATATCAGGGTCTTTGCGACTAATAAGGTTTGCATCTAACCATCGCATGAAAAGTCCAATATTTGATTTATTGTAACCAATCGCTAGATCCGCAGCTGAAATTTTTTCAGAAATTTGGTAATGCTCGTTTAGCATATCCGCCGCGCTAAAAGCGTAGCACCAAGCAATCGGTCCTTGATTACGAACTTGACCTAAAATCTCATTTCTAAGGTCTACGGCCTGACAGTCTTTTTCTTGGGTCGGAACATAAGAAAAGGCGAGGGTGGGTAAACAAAACAATAAAAACCACAATTTCATTTCTCCTCCATGAGAGCACATTTTCTTATTCAACCACAATGAGGCGCCTATTGTCCAAGGTCTATTGCAAGATAAACCTTTGATTTAGTTGAGTCTTTTGGGTGAGAACACTTGACGTTAGGAGAAAGCGCATTATCTTATAGGTAAGGTTTTTAATCTCATGGAGTTTGTATGTTTAAAAGAATTTTTCTTTTTGTCCTGACCAATATTCTAGTTATGGTGACAGTTTCAATTGTTCTAAGTGTACTTGGTTTAAATTCGTATATTACGAGCACCGGTCTTAATTATAATGCTCTCATGGGCTTTTGTTTGGTTTGGGGGTTTGTTGGTTCTGGCATTTCCCTTCTGCTTTCTAAGTTCATGGCAAAGACCATGATGGGAGTTGAGATTGTTGACGACCGCGGACAGTACGGTGAGCTTGTTCGTAAAGTTCATTTACTTTCACGTGCTGCAGGTCTTTCAAAAATGCCTGAAGTGGGTGTTTATCAATCTCCTGAAGTAAATGCTTTTGCCACTGGCCCATCAAAAAATAATTCACTTGTAGCGGTTTCCACTGGTCTTCTTCAGCAGATGAATACCGATGAAGTTGAAGGTGTACTCGCTCACGAAGTGGCTCACATCGCTAATGGTGATATGGTGACTATGGCGCTGGTCCAAGGTGTCGTGAATGCTTTTGTGATGTTCTTTGCGCGAATCGCTGCTTTCGCTCTTCAAAATGTTTTAAGAGGGGACCGCGATGATGATGAGCGCTCAATGAGCGATGGTCTTGTTTATCATATTTCCGTGTTTGTTTTTGAGATTGCCTTCTCATTCCTAGGAATGTTTGTGGTGGCCTACTTTTCTCGTATCAGAGAGTTTCGTGCGGACAAAGGGGGCGCCCAATTTGCTGGTAAAAATAAAATGATTGGGGCCCTTAAAAAGCTTCAGCAAAAAATTGATTTCGTGGATGATTCTAAAGATCAGATTAAGGCGATGAAAATTTCTTCTCGCAAAGGTTTCATGTCTTTTCTTTCGACTCACCCTTCACTTGAAGATCGAATTGCCGCTCTTGAGCGATCGATGTAATAAAATAAAGGGAGCTTTAAGCTCCCTTTATTATTTTTTGATAGTCATTCACAACTTCATTCACTATCTCTTCCACGGACTGAACTTTTCGAACCATTGAGCAACCCTGGCCAATTTCTAGTTCTCCCTCTTCAAGATTTCCTTCGAGCATACCTTGTCGGGCCCTTCCTTTTCCAAGCTCTTGAATAAGTTTTTCTTCGCTGGCACCTTCGTCTTCTAGTTTTTTTATCCCCTCATAGAATTTATTTTTGAGGAGCCTCACGGGGACATGTTTTTTCATGACCAGCATGGTGCTTGAGGGGGTGGAGTGGATGATCGCCTTTCTAAAATTCTCATGAGCACTAGACTCAAGGCTTGCCACAAAGCGTGTTCCCATCTGAACACCTTGGGCGCCCAGGCAAAACGCTGCGGCCATCCCTCTTCCATCAATGATTCCACCAGCGGCAATCACGGGAATTTTAACTGCATCAGTGACTTGTGGAATAAGAACCATCGTCGTGAGTTCATCTCGACCGTTGTGGCCTCCGGCCTCAAAGCCTTCAGCGATGATGGCATCACATCCGGCCGCTTCGCACTTCCTGGCGAGCTCTGGAGAGGAGGTCACATGAATGACGATTGCTCCACATGATTTAAGCCAAGAGGTATAAGTCTTTGGTGAGCCTGCGGAGGTGATAAAAATTTTGATGCCTAAATCTAGGGCCATTTGAAATTGCTCTAGAGATTTTTCATATAAGAGAGGGACATTCACAGCGAGGCGCTCGGGGTGCTTAGTGAGTGATTGCGCCTTAAGAATATGTTCTTTTAAGAGCTCAGGCTTCATAGAGCCAGCGCCAATGACTCCAAGGATGCCCGCATTGGCAGAAGCGGCTGCGAGTTTTCCCCCCGACACCCAGACCATCCCGGCCTGAATGATGGGGTATTTAATTGGAAGCAAGTTTGTGATGTTTTTCATCAAACTATTTTCTCAGAAGCTCAGAAAGATTGTCATCAGTTAATGCAAGAACAGGGGAGCGGGAGAGTTGAAGGAGGATATCCTCATCACTTTCTCCTTGAAGCTTGGCACGCGTGCTGGTTCTTTTTGGGCCAAACTTATCACCCTTACTTAATTTCCATCCGGCCTCCACAAGGCTTTTTCGGATAGAGGAGCTGGCCGAGTAGGTGGAGAGGATCACATCAAGTGATGAAGAATTTTTAAGCAGAGTGAACCATTCCTTGGTCCAAAGAACGGGATTTTTTTTAGGTGAAAAAGCATCTTGATAGATGGCGTCCCATTTCAAGAGAGATTGATTGATAAATTCTGGAAGAGTCTTTCGAGCATCGCCACACAAAATCGATATTTTAATATTTTGAAAATCGAGCGAGAGAATTTTTAAATCCCCAGAGGTTATCCATTCAAAGTTTTTGAGGATGGGGTGATCATGGTGTTGATGTTGAAACCATTCCAATAAATTCTCATCAATTTCAAGAGAAACAAAGTGCCAGGCACCTTTAAAATTTTCTAAAGCCTTTAGGGTTTCAAGCAGTCCAATGCCAAGCCCAAACCCCACTTCAAGAATGGTGAGCGTATTTTGGGTGAGGCTCTTTTCTTGAATTTGGCAGCCCTTAATGTAGT
>CANEVK010000126.1 GCA_947442115.1 Bacteriovoracaceae bacterium
ATCAGAAAATTCAATTTTATATGAAAGTCCTGAGCAACCCCCACCTGTTACAGCGAGGCGCAGACCCTTGTTACCTTCAGGGTTATCGGTATGTGAAATAAGCTTAATTTGCTCTATCGCCTTAGGGGTTATTGAGATCATCTGTTCCATATTTCATCCTTGGTGTGTGGACTATAGTTAAATTATACCAGATTTTCAATTTTGCAACGAGTCAATAATCCTTAACAATTTTGGAATTTTAAACCCTTGATCTATAATAAGAAGCTATAAAAGAGTAAACATGGCCTTTAAACTTTATCATTACGTCCATTGCCCTTTTTGCGTCCGTGTTCGGATGGCCCTAGGCTATTTAAATATCCCCTATGAATCTAAAGTACTTCGCTACGATGATGAAGCGAACCCAAAGAAATTAACAGGGGTCAAGATGCTTCCCATCCTCCAATTTGAGGGGGGCGCGATGAATGAAAGTCTAGATATTATTAAATTTCTTGATAAAGAAAATAAACTTAAGCCCAGTGATAAAGATATTGGCCCGCTCCTTAATGAGCTGGGAAAACCCATTCATTCCCTGGCCATGCCCTACTGGATCTACACACCAGAATTTGATCAGGTTTCAAGGGATTATTTTAAAAATAAAAAAGAAATGAAAAGAGGTCCATTTAAAGACCTGGTTCTCAGAAAAGAGGAGTTCATTCAAGAACTCATGCCCCTTCTAAAGAAAGTCGAAGATGATCTTCATCCTTTTTATCAATCAGCGAGTTTCGGCCTGAATGACATTTTGCTGGCGGCCCATTTATGGGGTCTGTATATTGTTCCAGAGTTTCAGTTCAGTGAGAAACTGCATACATACCTGCAGTCAGTGAAAAATATTTGCCACTTTAACTATCATCAAGACTTTTGGAGTTAAGTTGAAAGTTATTTTAAAAATACAAAATCTTTCTGGGACAACTGAATATAAAATTGAAAATCTTCAATCGATTAGTTTTGGTCGTAATGAAAAATCCAATATAAAAATTCCCGATGAGTTAATGAGTGGACTTCACCTTAAATTTGAATTGAATTTTCCTCGTTTGAAAGTGACCGACTTAAATTCCAAGAATGGAACATACCTTAATGGCATTAAAATTGAGCAATCAGATGTTTTTATCGGTGATGAAATTAAACTGGGAAATACTAAAATCACAATTGCTAAAGAAAAGATGACACAAGAAGAAGTGGCTGGGCTCTCCTTTAAAGGCACAACAATCGAGAGAAACCATCAAGAGTTAAAGCTTGATTACTCACGCCTCAATACGATTAACACTGGACATGGAAGTATTGAGGGAAAATCTAACCAGGGCATGCAAGAGCGGAAAAAAAACAAGGGCAATCTAAAACTCACCAAACATGAAATCAAGCTGCAGAATAAAGTTAAATCAACCCTTGCATCTGGGCTTGATACGTTAATGCTTCTCTTTAGTTTTGGGGCCCCACTTGTTTTATTCAACATTATCTTACTGAAGACCAATCTTCATCTTGGGAGCATGAAAATACTCATCCTTTTTCTCTCAAGTCTGGCCTCAACCGGAATCTTTTATTGGTTTAATTTTAAACAATTAAAATTCACCATTGGTGAAAAGTTTACAGGCCTTGAGGATATTTACGAAGATCAGGAGTTAGATTAACTTAAAGATCGTGGCTTCCAGAGTATCTCTGGGCCATTCATTTTTTTGTTAACGTATCTGGCAAGCACAAAGAAATAATCTGACAGTCGATTTAAAAAAATAATACTTAATGGTGGCAAAACTTCTTTTGTCACATGCTCATAATGCACCAATTTCCTCTCCACATTTCTAGAGCCTGTTCTGGCCAGATGGATTGAGGCCGACGCAGCTGTGCCTCCCGGTAGAATAAAATTCTTGAGTGGCTCTAAATCTTTATCCATCCCATCTATTTCTTTTTCGATTTGAGTGATGAGGTCCTCAGTTAACTGAGGTAGATTAAATTTTTCTCTATTTTCAAATTCACAGGCCATATTTGATCCAAGATCAAAGAGTGCTGATTGAATAACATGGATAAAATTTTTTATTTCAGTCATTCCTTCGGGAAGTAGAGCGTAGGAGTAACCAATTCTTGAATTGAGTTCATCCAATTCACCGTAGAGATCAATTCTTAAATCTGATTTAAACGTCCTATTTCCACTGACAAGGGAGGTTTTTCCTTCATCACCTGTCTTGGTATATATTTTTGATTTTTTCATCACATGTTCCTTCGGTAACGACCACCCACTTCATACAGGACTGACGTAATTTGACCTAAACTACAATAACGAACAGTTGTCAGTAATTCTTCAAAGATATTTCCGCCAGCGAGGGCCACATCTCTTAATCGTTTTAAAATTTTCTCTGATTCATTCTGATGAGACGCCTTAAAAGTTTCTAGGCGCTTAATCTGATCATTTTTCTCATCACTTGAAGCGCGTGATAACTCTATCGGCTTCCACTCTTCTTTTTTATCAGAAAGATAAGTGTTTACCCCAATAATTGGAAACTCCCCTGAATCCTTTTGCATTTCATAATAAAGAGATTCTTCTTGAATTTTTCCTCGCTGATACATGGATTCCATGGAGCCCAAAACTCCCCCCTTATCCGAGATTCTCTCAAATTCAGACAGAACCGCCTCTTCAACAATATCGGCCAGTTCATCAACGATGTATGAACCCTGTAGAGGATTATCTGTTTTATTCAGTCCATACTCTCTATTGATAATTAATTGAATCGCCATCGCCCGTCGAACTGATTCTTCTGTCGGAGTGGTGATCGCCTCATCGTAAGCATTGGTATGGAGAGAATTGCAATTATCAGATAGGGCCAGGAAGGCCTGCAAGGTCGTTCTGATATCATTGAAATCAATTTCTTGAGCGTGTAAAGAGCGACCAGAAGTCTGAATATGGTATTTTAATTTCTGTGATTTTTCTGAAGCGCCATATTTTTCCTTCATCGCCACCGCCCAAATCTTACGTGCCACTCGACCTAGGACACTGTACTCAGGATCAAGACCATTAGAGAAAAAGAACGAAAGGTTCTCACTAAAATCATCTATCGCCATGCCACGGCTCAAATAATACTCAACATAGGTAAAACCATTTGAGAGTGTGAGAGCAAGTTGAGTGATGGGATTGGCCCCAGCTTCAGCAATGTGATAACCAGAAATAGAGACGGTGTAATAGTTTTTAATTTTATGGCGGCAGAAAAAATCTTGAACATCTCCCATCATTTTCAAAGAAAATTCGAGAGAAAAAATACACGTATTTTGGGCCTGATCTTCTTTTAAGATATCCGCCTGGACCGTTCCACGGACTTGCCTCATAATTTCAACTATCTTCTCTTTATTTTCCTGATCCGTTCCAGGTAAGGCCCGATTAATAGCGGTATTCATAAACATGGCAAGAATAATCGGAGCGGGGCCATTAATGGTCATAGAGACAGAAGTTGAAGGAGAAGTGAGATCAAAACCCTTATAGAGCTCCATCATATCATCCAGTGTGCATATCGACACACCAGACTCTCCAACCTTACCATAAATATCGGGTCTCACCGCTGGATCCTCTCCATACAGAGTCACTGAATCAAAAGCAGTTGAAAGTCTTTTGGCCGGATCATTTTTTGAAAGATAATGAAAGCGGGCATTGGTTCGAGAAGGGCCACCCTCCCCAGCAAATTGGCGCTTAGGTTCTTCATCAGCGCGCTTAAAAGGAAAGACTCCCGCCGCAAAGGGATAAAAACCAGGCAAGTTTTGAGAACGCATGAATTTCAATTTTTCAGAACTATAATGAAACTGAGGAAAACCAATTCTTGAAACTAAAGATTGTGAAAGAGAGGTATACTTCGTTGGAACTTTGATATCTTTACCGCGAACAACGTAAGTATATTGACCCTGACGATACTGCTCGATGATTTTATCAAATTCTGCAATTTGACTCAATTCAACTGATAAGTCGTTGGCCAGACTTTTCTTTTTAACTTTGATTTCATCATTTTCTTGAATGATGTTTGAAACGTATTCAAGGGATTCAAAGGCCCTGAGAGCTTCTACTTTCTCCAGAGTTTTCTTATTATAATGTCTTAAGACATCTGAGATATCTCTCAAGTAATTCACACGCGAGGCAGGGATGATCGCTTGCTTCTTTTCATAGGCTTTATGGGATTCTATTTTATCCAGCTCCAGGTTGTGAGAAAAATGCAGCGACTGAACAAGATTCTTAAAGAGAGCATTGACTCCGAGATCATTAAATTTTGAGGCCATGGTTCCAAAGACTGGTAATTCATCATCTGTAGGAGAACCTGGATGATTAGCAAAAAGTTGTTTGTTACGACGGTACTGCTTGCGAACATCTCTTAGAGCGTCTTCACTGCGAGGTTTTTCATATTTATTAACGGCTATAAAATCGGCCGCTTCAAGCATTTCTATTTTCTCTAGTTGTGTGGCAGCTCCAAATTCAGGAGTCATCACATAGAGAGTTTGATTGGCCACTTTGGTGATTTCATCTGAGGCCTGACCAATTCCTGAAGTTTCAACTAAGATCAAATCAAATTCTTGAGTTTTTAAAAACTCCACCACTTTTTTAATTTCTGGAGAGAGTTCATTCGCAGAATCTCGCGTTGCCAGTGAGCGGATGTAAAAATTTTTATAAGAAGCCGAGCCTAATCTGATCCTATCTCCTAGAAGGGCCCCTTGATTTTTTTTCTTGGTTGGATCGACTGAGACCAGTGCAATTTTTTTATCTGGATAATAACGATAAAACCTTAAGAGCAGCTCATCAATGAGAGATGATTTTCCGGCCCCACCAGTCCCCGTGATGCCCAGGACAGGAATATTTTTTGGAGACAGGGCAAAAGGTAATTCTCGCTTATCTTCGATATAAGTAATGACTTTGGCGATATCATAGGAGGATAGTTTTTTATCTGACCATCCCTCCATTTTAATTCCATCTAGAGTTGAATAATCACATTTTTGAATCATGTCATCGATGATGCCGTTGAGCCCAAGGGATGTTCCATCATTCGGGTGATAGATGCGTGTGATACCCCGGCGGTGAAGTTCTTGGATTTCAGGCGGCGTAATGACTCCACCCCCTCCACCAAAGATACGAACGGCCTGACCACCATTTTTATCTAAAAGCTCTCTCACATAAGTGAAATACTCCATGTGCCCACCCTGATAAGAACTTAAGGCGATGGCATGGGCATCTTCCGACAGGGCAGCTTCTACCACTTCAAGAGCAGAGCGATTATGACCCAAGTGAATCACCTCAACCCCTTTAGATTGCAGGAGTCGGCGCATGATATTAATCGAAGCATCATGTCCATCAAAGAGGCTTGCCGCTGTGACAAAGCGTAGTTTTCTTGGTGTCATACAAGAGTCCTTAGATCTCAATATAAATTATTTTTTCAGTGCGTTAACAAGATCAATTTTGTCTAAGCTGATTCAACCATGCCTTAGGCAAATTGTATAAGGAAATGCTTTATCGCTTTGCTTAGGAAGTGTATAATAAGCTTGATTTGCCCCTTAAGGAATATGGCCATGAGCGAAGAAATTAAATTAGAAAATCCCTTTCATGCAGCAAGGTTTAAACCTTCTCGCAAAGGTAAAAAACCACCAAAACTCATTGCAGTTGTTCATCAATCCGGATGTACAGGCTGTGAAGTGTGTATTGCAGGATGTCCGGTAGACTCTATCGAGCTCGTACCAGGGCCAGATCCTAAAAATCCGACCTATCAACAAATGGTTGAAATCGATATTGCTCGTTGTATTGGCTGCCAAAACTGCTCTCAAGATTGTCCTTGGGAAACCATTACCATGTATCAACACGATGATGCTTTCATCGCCTGGGGTAATGAGACTCTCTCTTCAAAACTCTACATCAGTGAAACAGAACTAGAAAAAATCAAAGAAGAAATAACAGTTGAATAAAAAAAGGCTCCTTGAGGAGCCTTTTTTTTTATCTTTCATCAAATGTGAGCGGGATGAAAGCTTATGTCTCTTTACCTTTAGATTGTAAAAGGCAGAGAGAGTCCCAGCATGATAGATTGATAGTTCACTTCTTTATTTTGCTTAATTCCGCTAATTTCATAGTCTCCGAAGCCACCTGCTCGGTATTCGACGTTGATATCTATGAGAGGAAGGCCTGTGAAGCCAACACCTAATTTAGTGCCTGACCCCTCGATTAAATCCACATCAAAACCATTTGATTCTGTAGAAGCTGTAGCTGAAAAAATATACCCCGCATAAACTCTTAGAAGAACCGGAAACTCATACCCAATAAAACCGGCCCATTCAGTGAGTGAAATATTTTCATCAATATCAGCATCATCCATATCAATCGAGCTATTAAGGTAATCAAGACCTAATTGAAGACCAAAGTTTTGATACCCAACTCGTCCCCCGAAGGCTGTGCCGGAACCACCTGTGTAGTTTTCACCACTTTCAAAATCAAATTTTGACCCAATATTGTAACCCACCACTGGCTCAAGCAAGAGAGCTGCCTTTGATTCATTGCTAAAGATAAAGGCGAGAGTGATGAGAAGTGAGAGTTGAATAATTTGTTTCATGAAGAAAACTCCTAGATAAAAAGATCACTCTTTCTATTCTAGAAGTTTTCAGAAAAGATGCATTATTTTTGTATTTTACCAATTAAGTCATCTACTTTAACCATGAGGATTTCTTTACTATTAGCGAGTTTAATCGCCACATGACCCGAGGGAACTTCGGCAATATTTTCACTCGCAATCATTCGTCCTGTTTGGTCCTCGGAGATTTGTCCTACCATATCTCCTTGAGTCGCCATAATTTGCCCGACGGTTCCTCTTCCAAAAACCACTAGATCTCCATCTCGAACAGGGTACTTACAAGAGAGGCAATTATAGCGATTATCGATCACTTTGGTCTGACCGGATTTTAAGTTAAAACCCGCAAGATCCTGCTTAATTTTTGTAACTGAATAAAGGTTCACTCCAGATTTTAAAACCATAGCAAAGATAAAAAGGGCGGTACCCACTTGAAAAATTTTTGAGCGCTGTAAAACGAGTCCTTCAAATTCTAAGTCTCTAAGTTTGTCACCGGCCTGAGACCCCATTTGAAGTTTGATCTTTTTATCAAAGACAAATTTCTTTAATACTATCGAGAAAATAAATGAAGTGATAAGTAAAACCAGCGTGGCATACATACAAAGCCTGAAAAAATACATTCCATACTGATGAATCTCAACGTCTCTTGATTGAACAAAATAGGCAAGACATAGAAAAACAACAGGAGCAACAAACCAGTGAAAGAGATCGATTAAACGATGTTTAAAAAACCACTCTTTTCTTTTTTGGTGATGATCATACTGAACAAGCTTTAAGCGATAGGACTCATAATCTAAGCCTTCAAAAAGTTCTTTACGGGCCTCATGAAGCCCTTCCCAAACATAGTCAATTCTTTCCAGGCTCGAACTGAAATAGTGCTTCTTTCCATCATTCATTTTGAGGTAAAAAACCGACCTCATCACAAAGCCGATTGACTGAATTTGATTAAAATCCAATTCAATTTTTTGCCCCTCATGATTCAAGAGTATTTTATCCGAAAAAACTTGCAGAGAACTTTGGAGACGGTACCGTAACCAAAAGAAATAGTAGGTTGCAAAGAAACTAAAAAAGCTAAAACTCAGCCATAACTCTTCCTTTGAATTCTCAAAGAGCTCAGACCATGAGGACTTTGTGAGGGAATATCCCCAAAAGAAAAGGATAAATCCAGAAAGTGCCATCAAAGAAACAAGATAAATTTTGTAATGGCTTCGGTAACGCAATAGACGCGGTTGGAGGGTGTCAAATTTGTGTGACTTTTCCAAATGATACTCCTGTTAAAATATCCAGGGGCTTATCGGCATTTTCAGCAAGAACTTGACTATTTTTCTTTAAATAATTTTTGGCGGGCCCTAAGAGTGAGTCCAAAACCAATAAATATCAAGAGTATCGATATCCATTGAGAGGGTGTCAGTGGACCCC